>JABDJG010000265.1 GCA_013002595.1 Hyphomicrobiales bacterium
GGCCTTCTCACGCTGCCGTTCAGAGCCGTGGCAATCCTGTTTGTCGAAATCTTCCGGCGCATCCCCTTCCTGGTGGTGCTGTTCCTGGTGCTGTTCTTCATTCAGGCGATTGCCCGCGGTACGTCCTTGTTCTCTGTGGCGGTCATTTCGATCTGTATCTATTCGACGGCTTATATTGCCGACATAATTCGCGGCGGCTTTGAATCGGTGCCGCGCCAGCAGATCGAGGCGGCGATGGCGATGAACTTCAGCCGCTGGCAAATCATGAGGTCGATCATCATCCCGCAGTCGTGGCCGGTTGTACTGCCGCCGGCGGTTGCCTTCATGGTCGGGTTCATCAAGGACACCTCGCTGGTCAGCCAGATCGGTGTCTTCGAATTAACCTTCCGGGCCCGCGAGCTCAACAACATGGGCTTCTCGGGCATTCTGGTGTTCGGCACAATCGCGCTCTTGTATTTCGCAATTTCCTATCCTCTGGCACGCTGGGGACAATGGCTGGAGAAACGACTTGCACGGTAATCTTACCCACCATCTCGAAATCAAGGGCGCCTGCGCCGCCTATGGCAAGGTACCGGTTCTCAAAGGTGTCGACCTGACGCTTGGCAAAGGCGAGGTCGTGGCGCTTATCGGCCCGTCAGGATCTGGCAAGTCAACCGTCTTGCGCATGCTTATGGGGCTGACACCACCGTCGGCCGGGGAGATCCGGCTGGATGGCGAAAGCGTTGATTACCGCAAGTCGTCGAACGTGCGCCGGGTGCGAGACCGGATTGCCGTGGTGTTCCAGCAGTACAATCTGTTTCAGAACATGAATGTGTTGCGGAATGTCACGATTGCACCGCTCAAGATCAAGAAACGGCCGAATGCCGAAGTTGTGGCCGATGCCGAGCGGGTTCTGGCCAAGGTTGGCCTTGCCGATAAACTCAAGGCCTATCCGGATGAACTTTCAGGCGGCCAGCAGCAACGTGTCGCGATCGCCCGTGCGCTGTGTCTCAACCCGGAAATCCTGTTGCTGGATGAGGTCACCTCGGCGCTCGATCCCGAGCTTGTCAACGAGGTGCTCGACAGCATCCGCACCCTGGCTGCTGAAGGCATGACCATGCTCATCGTCAGTCACGAGATGGCGTTCGTGCGCGAAGTGGCAACCAGGGTCATCTTCATGGACGATGGCCTGGTGGTCGAGGCAGGGGCGCCCAAGGACATTTTCGACAACCCCAAGACCAAGCGGGCAAAAGAGTTCGTTGGCAAGATTCTGCGGCATTGAAGGGATGAAATCGAGGTCAGGCATAACGTTGCGCAGAAAACCGCTTGAGGTCAAAGCTCGGGCGGCGGCCCATGACCAGTTCGGCAACAGCCAGGGCCGATATCGGCCCGGCGGTGAAACCCATCCAGGGAAACATGTTCATGAAGAACCCGGCATGGCCCGGCACTTCGCCAAGGATCGGTTTCCAGTCGGCGGTGCCGTTGACGATGGCCGGCCACGACCGCACCACATGAATATCTGCAAGTGCCGGCACCACGTTCAGTGCCAAGCGCATGTTGTCGCGAAGCGAGCGCAGGTTGACCGCCAGCTTGTTGTCGTTTTGCCGGCGCGTCGCCGGCCAGCCGCCGCCGATGATGAAAGTGCCGTTGCGCATCTGCTTGAGGGTGAGTTTTTCCGCCGCCGCATAAACCAGATGCGGCACCAGCGCTTCAGCCGGCTCCGTCACGCTGACCTGAATAGGGTGGCCTTCGACCGGAAGGTTGAGGCCCAGCAGGGCGGCAACGGTTCCCGCGTCAGCACCGCCGCAATTGACGATCCGGCGGGCAGCGATGCTGCCGGCCGTCGTTTGGGCAACAAAGCCCTTGCTGGTGTCTTCCAGACCGACAATTTCAGTGTTGCACATAATGCGCGCGCCATGGTGCATCGCGGCCTCGGCAAAACCCGGCGTTGCCTTGAGCGGATTGGCACTTCCTTCATCAGGGCAGAATGCCCCGCCGATGACGTTGTCCGAGATGTAGGGCGCCAGAGCGCGCACCTCGTTGCGGTCCAGAAATTCGATGTTGACCCCGTGCCGGCGTTCGATATCTGCCTTGCGCCCGATATCGCGCATCTGGCCCTGGGTATGGGCAACAAGCAGTCCGCCGGTGATCTTGACCTCAAGATCGCAGTCGATCTCGGCGCCGATCGTCGCCCACAGTTTGGTCGACTCAGTCATCAGGCGTATGGTCGGTGCGAACTCACGGGCCCAGTCGGCGCCTTCGGTCACAAAAGCATCATGCGGGATCTGGATATGAAGACTGCCGGCATTGGCGCCCGAGGCCTGGGTGTTGAGATCGAAACGCTCGACCAGGAGGACATCGATGCCCTCGCGGGCCAGAAAATAAGCGGTTGCACAGCCGGCCAGACCACCGCCGATGATCAGAACGTCCGTTTTCATTTTTCTTTAACACAGCGCCCAGCGGCGCAGTCGCAAGCCATCTTATAATGAGGAGACCAAGTCATGACGAAGCAGTTCCGTGGCAGTTACACCGTTACCATCACACCGTTCACCAGCAACGGCAAGCGTGTTGACTTCAAGGCCTGGAAGAAGTTCCTCAACTGGCAGATCGCCTGCCAGGTGCCAGGCATCATCATCCTCGGCACCACCGGTGAGTTCCTCACCATCAGCGATGATGAGCGGCACGAATTCGTTGAGGCAACCGTCAAGCACTGCTCAGGCAAGATGGATGTTCTGGTCGGCACAATGAACGCCTATACGCCCAAGGCGGTTGCTTATTCGATGGAGGCAGAAAAGCTCGGCGCCGATGGTCTGATGATCATCCCGCCATACTACTACACGCCGACCGAAGACGAGATCTTCAACTACTACAAGGCGATCTGCGAGAAAGTCTCGGTGCCCATCATGCTGTACAACAACCCGTTCACATCGAACGTCGACATGTCGGCAAAATTCGTCGGACGGTTGACCCGGGCTTTCGATCAGGTCCGTTACATCAAGGAGGCCAGTCAGGCCGCCGGCCGGGTCTACGACATGGTTGAGGAAACCAGAGGCGTGATGAACGTCTTTGCCGGCCAGCGCATCGTTGAATCCTATCTCGAAGGCGCGGTCGGTTACGTCAATCCTTACGGCAACTATATTCCGCGCGCGTCACGGGCGATCTGCGACTACATTGCCCAGGGCCATTGGGACGATGCCAAGAAGATCCAGCGCCTGATCACCAAGATGCAGGTGATCATCAACGAAGGCCATCCGACCTACGGCCATCAGTGCTATTCAAAGGCTCTGGCCGCCGCAGCCGGCCACCCGGTTGGCGATGTCCGCCCGCCGCTCACCACTTTTAAGGAACTGGGCCGTGAGGGCACGGGCCGGGTCAAGAAACTGGTGCCGATCATGAAGGATCTCGATGCGCTCGTTGACCGGATCGATGCCCGCATCGCCAAGTCCAAAAAAGTGCAGTTCGCCGCTGCAGCCGAATAGCCCGAAACTCTAGGAGATCAGTTTGGGAACCCCAGCGCTTTTTTCACCGCTCACCGTGCGCGGATTGACGCTCAAAAACCGCATCGTGCTATCGCCGATGTGCCAGTATCAGGCTGAGGAGGGCCACATCACCGATTGGCACGTGGCCCATCACGGCCACTTCTCGATGACCGGTCTCGGCCTTGCCTTTGTTGAAGCATCGGGCGTTACCCGCAACGGGCGCATCACCTATGGCTGCACCGGGATCTGGGACGACAGCCACATTGCCGGCATGAAAAAAATTGTCGATATGTACCACGCCCGCGGCACGATGTGCGGTATCCAGATCGGCCATGCCGGCCGCCGGGCGAGCTGCGAGCGTCCCTGGCAGGGCGCAGGCTCCATCGAAAGAGATGACGGGCCCGAAGCTGCCTGGCAGATTATCGGGCCCAGCGCCATACCGGAACGTGAAGGCTATCCGGTACCGCACGTGCTTACCAAATCCGAGATAGCCGATCTGGTCACCGCCTTTGAAGACGCCGCCCGCCGCTCCCTCAAAGCCGGCTTTGACGTTATCGAGGTCCATGGCGCACACGGTTATTTGCTGCATTCGTTCTTCTCGCCGATCTCGAACCAGCGTACCGACGAGTATGGCGGTTCGCGCCAGGCCCGCATGCGGCTGCCGCTGGAAGTCGCAAGCGCGGTGCGCGCCATCTGCCCCGATGATATGCCGGTGTTCTATCGCGCATCGTGTGTTGACGGCCTCCAAGGCGGCCTTGTCATCGAGGACGCCGTTGCCCTGGCGCGCGAGCTGAAGACGGTTGGCATCGACGTGCTCGACTGCTCATCGGGCGGCATGGCCGGCCCGGCAACATTGTCCAAGAACCGCATCACGCCCGGCTACATGGTACCCTATGCCGAGACCATCAGGCGCGATGCCGGCATCGCCACAATGGCGGTCGGCGCCATCATCCATGCCCGACAGGCAGAGGACATCATAGCCAGCGGCAAGGCCGACCTCATCGCCATTGCCCGTGAGATGATGGCCGATGCCAACTGGCCGTATCATGCAGCCCAGGCTTTGGGCGTGGATAATCCCCATGCCGTCTTACCGGAGCAATATGCTTTCTATCTCGAGCGGCGTGCAGCTGTGTTGGATCGCAATGCCTAACGCACATAACTTGCGCCATTAACGTCCAGCGTTGCACCCGACAGATGCCGGCATTTGCCGGTCGACAGGAACGCAACCAGGTCGGCAAGCTCTTCCGGCGGCACCCATTCGCCCATGGCGAGGCCCGCTGTCACCACCTCTTCGCCGCCAAGCGTTGCTGCGCTCTCTTCTGACAGTCTCGTGCGCACGACACCGGGCGCCACGATGTAGGCAAGGATGTTGTCTTTGGCGTAGCCTCTGGCAATTGTCTTGGTCGCCGCCATGACGGCAGACTTGGTCGCCGAATAGGCAATGCCCTCGGGGTTGGTGATGCCGCGCTGGGCGGCCCAGCTCGAAATCGTGATCAGCGTGCCGCCGCCACTTTCCAGGTAATGGCGAACTGCGTGACGCATTAACCGTGCTGGCGCCAGGATGTTGACATCGACGGCCTCGGCCCAGACATCGTCCCAGGCTTCATCGCTATCTGCAATACCGCCGCACAGCCGCATGACTGCCGCATTGTTGACGACGACATCGATCCGGCCACGCCAGTCAAGCGCCTCACGCCACAAGGTGTCGACAGCCGACATGTCAGAAAGGTCAGCCCCGATGGTGATCGCCGTGCCATCCGCAAAATCGCAAATGGCATCCTTTGCACCTTGAAGATCGCCGCCGAAATGGGCGATGACGGATGCCCCATTGAACCCGAGCGTCCTGGTGATCGCCGATCCGATACCTTTCGACGCGCCGGTCACCAGGATTGTCTTGCCTTCGAGTGAACTCATGGCTGTGCTCCTTCACATTTTGCCGGCATCGACCGGTACCAGTTGCCCGGTGATACCGCTGGCAAGGACACTCGCCAGAAACAGACAGGCCCTGGCAACATCGGCTTCAGTTGCTGTGCGGCCAAGAGCGGTTGCGCCGGCCATCGCCTGCAATGCCTCATCAACCGTCGCGCCACCTTGTGCATGGCGATCTTTGACGCGTCCGACCAGCGCATCGGTCGCAATCGGCCCGGGCCCGAGCGCGTTGACGCGGATGTTGTGCTGGCCAAGATCGAGCGCGGCTGAACGCACCAGCCCGAGAACAGCATGCTTGCTGGCGACATAGGCCGCCTGTTGTGGATGGCCTTGCCAGGAATTGAGCGATCCCAGAGCGATAATCGAACCGCCGGACGGAATCATTTCCTGCGCCGCAAGTTTAATCGTAATGGCAGCGCCTTCGACATTGACGGCAAATGTCCGGCGCCATTCGTCAAGATCAAGCTCCCTCGTTGCACGCCATGGCGGCACCACGCCGGCATTTGCAACGGCAATGTCCAGCAGGCCATGACTTTCATGCAGGCCCGCGATGGCCGCGCCGACATCGTTTTCATCGGTCACTGTGCCCTGATGGTAGTTCCAGCCCTTTGGTATATTGCCGGCCTCCGATCGCGGCAGGATATCAAACATCGTGCCAACCGCGCCGGCCGCGGCCAATTCACTGACGATCGCATGGCCAAGCCCGTTGGCGGCGCCTGTAACAAAGGCCACCTTTCCGTCAACAAGCCGGTTCCCGGATTGGTTGCTCATCTCGATTTCCGACCTGCATTTGTTGTTGCCGCAAGAGCTTGACATTATTGAACCTGCACTGGAAGCTCATGTCCACAATTGCGGGTAAATTTCATGAGCAACCAGGCGCAACCCTCGACTGTCGCCATTGTTGGTGCAGGCAGCATCGGTACCGGTTGGGCTGTCGTGTTTGCAGATGCCGGCCACAAAGTCCGGCTGTTCGATACAGTGCCTGACAGGTTGCAGGCGGCCCGCAGCGAGATCACCGAACGCCTCGGCGACCTGCATGAGTTCGATATCCTGAACGGCACACTCGATGATGTTTTGGACAGAATATCTTTGTGTGCCGAATTGGATGCGGCCCTTGCCGGTGCCGGCCATGTCCAGGAGTGCATCCCGGAAGATCTGGCCGCAAAGAAACAGCTGTTTGCGCAGCTCGACGGGTTGGTGGACCCATCCTGCGTGCTGGCGAGTTCATCGTCTTTCCTGCCGGCATCGGCCTTTGCATCGGATATCGCCGGACGGGGCCGCATCCTTGTCGTCCATCCGGCCAATCCGCCCTTTCTGCTGCGCGTGGTGGAAATTGTTCCGGCACCGTTTACCGATCCAGATGTGGTGGATCGCACCCATCAGCTCATGATGGGTGCGGACATGGCCTGCGTCCGGCTTGGCGGCGAGGTTGAGGGTTTTGCCTACAACCGGTTGCAGGGCGCGGTGCTGCGCGAGGCCTATTGCCTGGTCCGCGACGGTATAGTTTCGGTTGCAGAAATCGATCAGCTGATGCGCGATGCCCTCGGGCTGCGCTGGTCGGTGATCGGACCTTTTGAGACGTCTGATCTCAACACCCGCGGCGGCATCAAGGCTCATGCTGAACGCATGGGACCGTACTATGCCAGGATGGGCCGGGAACGCGGCCAGGATGACCCCTGGACCCCTCAGCTTGTAGCCGAGGTAACCAGCGCCCGGCGTCAGGCCCTGCCGCTCGACAAGTGGCACGAGCGGGGTATTGAACGCGACCGCGCGCTGATGGCCCTGTTGAGGGCGCGCCGCCACGACCCGGCCCTGGCGATCTGCTCCGATGACTGATATCGCCTCTAGTGGCTGCAACGCGCTGCGCGCCAATAATGCCATGCTGGGCTCCGGCAGCGAAGTCGTTGACATCGACTTTCATGGCCGAGTGATCAAGGCGCGAAAGGGCGAAAGCCTTTTGGCTGCCCTGGTTGCGTCCGGTGAGTATCGCCTGCGCGAGACCGGTGACGGGCAGGTTCGCGGTCCGTTTTGCGGTATGGGCGTGTGCCAGGAATGCCTGGTCGAAATCAATGATGCACCGGCGCAGCGGGCCTGCATGTTCAAGGTCGATCAGCCGTTGACGGTGCGGCGTCAGACGCCCCAAGTCCGCGCCCCTGTGGAAGCGGCACCGCCAATCACTGCGCAATCTTCCCGCAGCCGGGCGGCTCTGACGCCGCAGATTGCGGTTGTAGGCGGGGGTCCTGCCGGTATGGCGGCAGCTGCCTGTGCGGCCAGGGCCGGTGCAGATGTTCTATTGATCGACGAACGCGCGCAACTTGGCGGTCAGTTCTACAAGCAACCGCTTGCGGCAAACGACCTTTCCGTGCCGGACTTTGACGACCGGCAGTTTCGCGGCGGCCGCCAGCTCATTGCCGGACTTGAGGGCTCGGACGCGAAGATCATGCAGCCGGCAAAGGTTGTCGGCGCCTATGAACCGCTCGATTTGGTCGTTTCTTTGGACAATGAGACAGTGTTGATCCGGCCGCAGGTGCTGATCGTTGCAACCGGCGCTTACGAGATTTGCCAGCCATTTGCCGGCTGGACCTTGCCCGGCGTGATGACCACCGGTGCTGCGCAAACACTTTTGCGCTCCTACCGGGTGTTGCCGGGCCGGCGGGTGCTGGTCGCCGGCAATGGCCCGCTGAACTTCCAGGTTGCCGCAGAACTTGCCGGCTCCGGCGCTGACGTCGTTGCCGTCATCGAGGCGGCCGGCAAACCTTCTGTGGCATCCATCGGGTCTTTGGCAAAGATGATGGCCAGCGATCCTGGGCTGGCCCTGAAGGGCGCCGGCTACCTGTCATCCCTCCGGCGTCACGGCGCGTCGCTGATCTACGGCCAGGCAATTGCCCGTGTCGACGCGATCGGCGATGCAGGCGGTTCAGGGCTAAGGGTTTCACTCTCACCAGGTCTAGAGAACGTCCGGCAATTTGATGTGGATGCGGTCTGTCTGGGATATGGTTTTCGCCCGTCCAACGAGATATTGCGGGCCCTGGGCTGCAGGCACGACGCCGACCCGCTGACAGGCGCCCTGCAAACGGTGCGCGATCAAAATTGCCTCACGAGCCGCAAGGACGTGCTGGCAGTCGGGGACTGCACCGGGCTGAGGGGCGCGCCCACGGCCGAGGCTGAGGGGGTTCTGGCAGCTGTCGCGGCGCTGTCCCGGCTTGAGATCAAGATGCCGGACGACCTGTTGAATGAGGCTGCGAGCCTTACGGCCGCGCGTCGGCGCTTTGGCAGGTTCCAGAAGGCGCTGTGGCAGCTGTTCGAACCGGGCAACCCGTTGCCGGGGCACGTTGAACAAGACACGATCGTGTGCCGCTGCGAGAATCTGACCCTTGCCGAGGTGCAACAGGCAATGGGGCGAAATGGCCAGGAAACAATGGCAAGTCTGAAGCGGTCAACCCGCGCCGGCATGGGCCGATGCCAGGGCCGGTATTGCGGGCCTTTCATCGCCCGGCAACTGGCAGCAACCAACGGGCGATCAATCGAGGAGGCAGACCTGTGGGCGCCGCGTCCACCGATCAAACCGGTGCGCGTCAGCGAACTGGCGCGGCTCGATTTTCCCGACTGAGGGTGGCGGCCCTAGAGCCTCAACTCTTCCTGATGCGCTTTCACCAGCGCGGCCATGCTGTTGAACACCATGTCGTAGGTCGGCATCTCGCCCGGGTTCATCGTTGCACCGAAGCCTTCCTGTTCATGGCGCCGGTAGACCCAGCAGTTCGCAAGGCCAGCCTGATTGGCAGGCCCGTGGTCGTGGAACATGCTCTCGGCGGTATGAAGGATCTGGTTTTTCTGGATCCCCAGACGGTCAAGGTTCTCAACCATGTAATCGAAATTGCGCGGTGATGGTTTATACGAACCGATGTCTTCTGCCGTATAGACCGCATCGAAATCGACTTGCAGTTTCTTGTTGCTGTGCGCAAAGCTGGCATTGTCGACGTTCGATAGAATGACGAGCCTGTAATAGCGCTTGAGGTAGCGAAGCGCGTCGACACTGTCTTCAAACGCCGGCCAATGCTCGACCGAGCGGCCATAGGTCTGGCACTCGTGCCAGGTTACTGAAATGCCCCATTCCTCGGCCAGGCGCTTGTAGACGACGGCCAGAAGCTCGCGATAGTTCTTGCCCGGCGTCTGGCGCTGGGTCGAGGACTCATGGAATGCATGTGCTTCCAGGATCTGATCCCGCGACAGCGCCGGACTGAACCGGTCGGTCAGTGGTTTGAGCCCGGCAATCATACCGGATTCCCAATCGATCAGCGTACCGTAGCAGTCGAATGTAAGCGCTTTGAAATCGGTGAGTTTCATCTTGGTTTTCCTCTTGCCGGCATAACAAGCATGCCGCTGGGTCGACCACAAGTGCTTCTATTTCTTACATCCCTTGTCGCCGGCCACCACGTCCTCACCGATATATTCCCATCGTGCCGGCGGGGCCCCACCAACGGCAGCGCGCATGCGCTCGTCACTGAAGTTCGAGCCTGCCACCTTGCGGATCGTGATCTGTATCACCCGGCCGGGGAACCACCTGGCCATCTGGCCGTAGATTTCCGGATCACACTCACCGCTGTCGCCGATCAGGATGAACTGGTGCCCCCAGTAGCGGATGATGATCTTTGCGATTGCCGCCACCTTGAAGTCGTAGGATGGCTTGGCGAGAAACTCGACAAAACTGCCATCCTTGAGCCGAAAATGGCGCATCGCCACCGTCCCTTGCGGGTAGTTTTTTGCAATGAACGGCTCAAGGCTCGGCCACAATTGCCATGGCGAGGCAGAAACATAATGGAAGTGATGGCCTTCGCCTGCCAGCTTCTTGTAGAGCGCCGGCATGCCCGGCGTAACGGCAAAAGGCTTAAGAAAGGTGTTTTCAAGCAGCGCCTGCTTGTCGGGCACATTGCTGATCTTGATCGTATCGTCGACATCGGAAATCACCGTCACCCCGGTTTGAGGGATGAACTCGACCGTGCCTTGAAAATTGCGGCTATCGCCATTCGGCAGAACGACCTTGAGGGCAACCTCCGAGGCTGGCGGGGAGGGGCTCCGATAGGTGAGTCCGGTCTCGGCATGGCCATTCGAGCCGGTGTCATCAAGCGTCCAGCGCTCCCCAGCCATCGCGACCGCGACCTGTTTGAAGCCTTCATTGTCGACCGCAAACCACTTGGCCCGCTCAGCGAAAATATCGGCTTTGTCGCCAATGTCATCGATGCCCAGTTGCGCTGCCACAGTGCGCAACAGGCCATTGGCGGCCGACCAGTCGACTGGTTCATAGACCCACACATGGGCAGGGATTTGCCAGCTGCCGTCGCGTTGCTTGGCGGCCGAAACCGGAAACACGACAACGTCTTCATCACTCTTGATAGGTGATGCGGCAAGCTGGCGGGCATCACCGCAGACAAGCAAGGCGATGAACGCAAATGCTCCCGCCAATTGAATTGTGATCATCTGTTGGTCCCATCTTGACCGGCGCCCGAATTTTAGCCCGCCCATCAGGTTTCAATGTCGATCCATGGCGCATTCCTTGCCGCCTCGCGCAGCTTGTCCAAAGCGGGTTCGCGCAGTTCTGCAGGGGCATTTTCGGTCCATACGGCATAAGCAGGAAACGGAAATGCCGGGCTGTCCTTGACCACGTGAAGTTGGCCTGAAGCGACATAGTCGTCGGCAATACGGTAGGGCAGGAACGCAGCCTTGCCGTGATCGATCAGAAACTTGGGAATAGCGGCGCCGACTTGCATCATTAGCTGCGGCGGCTTGAGGTCCGGATACCAACGGCTATGCGCCATCTCAAATTCCGCGCCCCAGTTGGTGAAGATGTAGTCGTCGCTGGTGGCGCCGCCATGATCTTTGCGGCCGGCAACCAGGATGAGACGGTCATCCAAGATATGCTCGACACGGAAGCCCTGCCGAATCTCCGGATTGTAGATGACCGCAATATCAAGCACACCGAGCAACAGCATGCTCGACAGATTGGACGGAGTGCTGACTTGGAAGTTGAAGGCGGTTGTGGGTAGGATCCTGGTCAGTTCAACCATCCAGTTGGCAGACAATTCAGGCCATAGAGCGTCCTCGCAGCCGAGCGACAAGGAGCTGTCAAATCCGTCCGGCAACGATATTTGATAGACCGCCTGATCCCACAACTGCAGTGAAGATCGGGCATACTGCTCAAACTTTGCGCCATAAACTGTGAGCTCGACGCCGCTTTTAGAGCGGTTGAACAGTTTCTGGCCGAGCTCTCGCTCCAGTTTCTGGATGCGGATACTGATTGCCGACTGAGTGACGAACATCCGCTCGGCAGCCGCAACGAAACTCTCCGCCGCCAAAACGTTAAGAAATGTCTTCACCAGCATCACATCCATGATGATGAATTTTAATATAAAAAAAGAGAATAGCAACTATATATATTATTCGTTTTTCTAATTAATAAAAATCTGCAATGTAGGCGGGCGAGGGCGATTTGTGCGGCCGCGCGCGCGTCTTGCGGGCCGGCTGATCGCGGAGTTGGGGGCATCTCTGCGACCTGTCAAATCGTCCTCACCGAACTTCTCACAATGCCCATCGCCCCGGCTGCAAATGCTGCAACGTGTTGTTGAGACCGATAATTGGAAGTTTTTGAACAAAGCGAGACACTTAAATGAGCAAGAGAGACGAACTGATCCAGAAATACGCAGGTGACCTGAAGGACAAGTGCGGCATGAAGCCGGACATGGACCTTCTGCGCAAAGTGACGATCGGCTGCGGCCCGTCGATCTACAACGCCGACGCGGCAACGGTTTCGGGATCGGACAAAGCCGAACTGGAAACCGTCAAGAAGAACTTTTTGATCAAGAAGCTGGGCCTGTCAGACGGCCCGAAACTGGATCAGGAGATCAACGGCGTCATGGAAACCTATGGCCGCTCGAACCGAAACAAATACCGTGCGGTTGTCTACTACATGCTGACCAAAAAATTCAGCAAAGAGGCAATCTACAGCTAGGGGCACAAAGGGGGCAAAGGCCCCCTTTTTTCAAATTCCTAGCAATCCGCTGACCCAGGACAGCTGCAAAGACAGCTGCAGGCAAGTCTGCGGTTTCGTAAAGTCGCGTAAGCGGGAGGCAAAAATGAACGGGAATTTTCTCAAAGAGTTTGGCGTTAACGCCGTCTTCGGCCTGGCTGTTTTCGGCTGGGTGTTTGGCCAATCGCCACTGGATCAGGCTTCGAGGGCACCTGTCGCTCCACTTGCGCTGGTCAAGTCTGACGAACGAGGCGACGATATTCCGAACGTACGGCCGGCAAAGGTCAGGGACTTTTCGATCACGATCGAACAGGTCGCGTTGCACAGCCCTGATCAGCATTCCATCGAGTCGCCGCCGCTGGTCGAAGTGACCGCGACAACGCTGAAGCTGAGGGCACATCCAACATCGCAATCACCATTGATCAGGGCGTACCCCACCGGTGCCCGGTTTGAACGGATCGGCCAGAATGGAAATTGGCTGAACGTCCGCAATCCGGCAGATGGAACATCAGGCTGGATGCACGCCAACTACCTGCAACCGGTCAGCGGCACATGACCACTCTAATGCTGGCCCCCAAGAATCCCAAAAGGAACCAAACCATGTCATTTTATGCAGATTGTCTGAACCGGGCCATCGAGGTTTTCGGCACCAAGGACCGGGCCGAGGACTGGCTGTAAAAGATGAGCGCCGAACTGGGTGCCGCGCCGAAACATTTACTCGATTCAAAAACCGGCTATGAACGGGTGCTCCGGCATATACATTCGGTCGTTCTGGCCCTGCACATGGACTGAGT
>JABDJG010000387.1 GCA_013002595.1 Hyphomicrobiales bacterium
CCCCACCGGCTAGTGACGACGGACCCTGAACAAATCATCTTGAGGAAATGCCTGTCTTATGATTTTGCCACCGTTCAGTGCCAAAAAGAACCGCTGCTGGCGCGCAGCCGCCAAGGGCGAGGGTGGCCAGATTGCGGCAGGCATCCCTGATCGCCTCGGTTTCACCGTGCGATGCGGGGTCGTGGTTGCGCACCGAGCGCCCTGGCCGAAATCTCGATGGCCCGGCGCGATCCTGGCCGGAGCGATCCTGGCCGGGCCCGAGAGGATAGATCAATGCGTCACGGGGCACCCGCCATTTTGAACAAGGCGTCGGGCTAACCGCGCAGGTTGCGGGCGGCAGATGTATAGCCGCCGCCGGAACCGTCAACAAAATGCATATGATCAGAGGCAAGGGCTGACGGGACGACACAGGTCATCAATGCCTCGTCCTGCATGTGCAAGCCGTACTGAATGATGCCCTGTCCAGCCGCCTTCTCAAGCAACGTGCGCAGCCGGGCCGCCGTGTCAGTGGAACAGTCGACCGTCATCATCAACCCGTCGTCGAACTTGCGGAAATCCGTGTTCAGGGCGACGTCGCGGCGATATTGCGACGGGTCGAAGCGGCCGATGCGGCGGCCGAGCCGGAAAACGGTCCAGTACAAAGCCGAGGTCGCGAGCACGCTCATGCGCCGCCACCAGGCCGGCCGTTTATGATTGGCGACCCGGCTTTGCAGCGCCATGGCATGGGACGGCCAGCGCACCTCAGGGCCTTGCGCCGGCACCGGGTTCAACGACGATCCGTCCTCGAGAACCTCGATCACCCGCGCTGCGATTTCGGCGAATTGTGCGTGCGAAGCATGGCGGGCCTGTTTCACGATCAACGACAGGATGGCGCCCTGCCGGGCCCGGATCGGCGCCCATTGGCATGACAGGCCGGTCAGATCCGGTTCGCTGTTTGCGGCCGCTGCAGGCAGGCCAATTGCCCCCGTCTTCAACTGCGTTTCGCTCCATTCCAGCCCGCCACCGGTGAACATCGCATACCGAACATGATCGGACGCGCGCCAAAACGCCACGCGCACATCGAGGCCGGCGGCGCGCACGTCGTGTATGCCGGTCATGCCGACACGCAGATTGAGGCCAAGATCGCGTGCGGCCCACGATGCGACAGATGCAAGCGCCTCGGCGGCGACCGGGGCCTGCGCCGGCGACAGCGCAAAGTGGGCCCCGTCGCCGCCAAAGGTGAACAGTGTTGTCTGTCCCGGCAGGGCGTTCGATATCGCGCTGATCGTTGCGGCCCCGGCCAGGTTGACCGCCTTGTAGCGGCCGTTTGTTATCGCGGCAGTGGAATCTTCCACATCTGAGACACCGATCAGCCAGTCATCGGGCAGGGGCCGGTAGCGCGAAGGATCGGCGACCTCGGAGAAGCGCTCCAGCACCGGCACGGATGTCACCCATGACTGGTCCAAAAACGTAACCTTTCGTGAGCTTCACTGCTGCATGGACATTGGTTCAAGGAATGTGATGTGCCGGTTTACGGATCATCATGATGTTTGCCAGCGCGAATTACCGGCCGCAACAGTATCTGGAAATGACGGCAGAACGAAGGACCCGCCCGGATTGACGCGTTCGGCCACCGGCCGCAGCGTGATCCAAAGCACACCGGTCACTGGCGCTGCAGCTGGCCAAAATCGGTAAACAGGGCTTCCAGCCCGACCCGCTTTGTGCTGCCGTCATTCAGATACACATAACCGGTCAGGCGGGCGTAGTTGTCGAGATCTCCATCGATCAGATAGGTGGCCTTGTAGTCCTGTCCAGCGTGCGCAAATCTGACCCGAAGGACGGTTGTCTCGCCGCGCAGGGCCTTTTCCAGCGTGCCGGTTCCGGTGGTGGTCTGGCCCGCTATCGTTCTGACCACCTGCAATCGATCACCGGACCTGGTCAGCTTGACGGCCCCGTCAAACAGGATGCCGGAGCCGGCATGCTTTCCGATGACAACGTAGGTGCCGCTCAAATGGTCTACCATGGCGCAACCCCGGCCCGGGCGGGCGACACGGCAAGCCAGCAGATGCCGGCAATCAGCGTGCAAAACCTGGCAAGTTTTTTCATGTATCGAGCTCCGGTGGTTTACGGCCGCGCCTGTTCATGCGAGCGGGTATCTGGACCGCGCCATTAAAGGGGTTCACCATCCCCAGCTCATCGCACACTGCCTTGTCGGTCATACCTTCTTCGCTGGCACGCAAAAGCGCCTCGCGTTTGAACTCCGTACTGTAGCGTTTGTATTGACGCTTCGGCTTCGGCATTTGACACCTCC
>JABDJG010000281.1 GCA_013002595.1 Hyphomicrobiales bacterium
CGGTCGAACCGGTCGAAGCGGTTGAGCCGGCCGAGGCGGTCGAACCAGTCGAACCGGACGAACCGGACGAACCGGAAGAGCCAGTCGAGGCCGCACCCGTTCAAGCCGCCGAGCCGGTCGCCGAGGAAGCCGAGGTCACAAAAGCCGAGGCGGCGCTGCCTGACGAGCCGGTCGATGCCGAACCAACAGACTCCAAGATCGAAGTGCCCGATGCGCCGGTTGAGACCGCTGTGCCAGATGCGCCGGCCGAGACCGCAGATGACAGCACCCTGGCACGCCAGCCCGATGATCCCGGTCCGCGCAAGAGCGCAACGAACGGCAAGGGCAAGAGCTGGTTTGGCTGATCTGGATGTGGCGTTCAGCCAGCACCACGCGCTTAAGCCTGCCTGCGGGGATGGCAAGTTTCGGTTCACTCAATTGAAGAAGGACGCTTGAATTTATCGGGCGAACTCTCTATCAGAGCGCAAGAAGTCAGGTTGATCGCCACATTCCGGCATCACCCCGGTGGCCGCATTAGCTCAGTTGGTAGAGCACATCATTCGTAATGATGGGGTCAGGTGTTCGAGTCACCTATGCGGCACCATTTCTCGTCTGTGTTTTCCAAATTTGTGAGGATTGTTCGCTCCGGGGATGGCAGCCTTGACCGGTGGAGCAGTGTGCGCGGCTGGCGCTGGCGTTCGTTCATGCAGGCTTGCCGGATGTTGCCTTGGTTCCAACAGCGATGCCTTGCGGCATTGCGATGTCCTCGCGAATGGTTTCCGGCAAGCTGTAAAGGTAGCGCAAATCGGGCCCTATTCGCGCCGCTCAGGGCGCGGCCCAGCTCGCGGCACGCTCTTGTGAATGGTCAGACCCAAGGGTATGCTGTCGCCGTGAAGATCTGAATGCGCCATCGTGAGGGCGCGCGCCGTTTAGCGGTGGTGCCAGATCAGTTCGTGCGAACCGCACTTCTTAAGGAATTGCTGTACCATGGCCGAACCTGCATCTGTGCGGTTGCAATTGCTCCTGTTTGTCTTGCTGGCGGCAGTTGCCGGTGCACTATGGATTGCCAGAGCCCAGGTTGGTGAGGCGGTTGCCCGCTTTTCCGGCGCTTCCGACAATCCGCAAACCTCGATGGGCAAGCGGCCGGACAAAGCACGTAGTGTTCCGGTGATAGTGGTTGAAGTCGGCCAGGCAATGAACAATGAACTGATTGCCGCGGTCGGGACCGCGCGGGCGCGCCGTTCGGTCATGTTACATGCCCAGACTGACGGGATCATCGTCGAACTGGCACCCAAAGCCGGCGATCGTGTCAACAAGGGCGATACAATCGTTCAGCTCGATGCGGCCAAGGCACGGCTTGCTGTCCAGATTGCGACCAGGCGTCTGCAGGAAGCACGGCGGCTGTTCAATCGCTCGGAATTCCTGAAGAATCGAAGCGTCAATTCGAGCGCCAAAGTCGAAGATGCCAAGACAGTTGAAGAGCGTGCCGAGCTGGAGCTTCTTCAGGCCGAGGAAGCGCAGCGCGACCTGAGTATCCAGGCACCGTTCGACGGCATCATAGGAATTCCCAATGTCGAGGTGGGTGAGCGGGTGACAACCACGACGCCGCTTGTTTCGCTGGACATGCGCGATGAGGTCCTTGTCGAATTCGAGGTGGCGGAGAAATACCTCTCGCGCATATCCAATGGTGACCCGGTTTCCGGACGGACGCCAAGCTACGAGGACAAGAAATTTGCAGGCCGCATTGAATTCATAGACAGCCGCGTTGACCCGACCTCGCGCACAGTGAAGGTGCGGGCCGTCATTCCAAACAGAGATGACGTTTTAAGACCGGGCATGTCATTCGTTGTCGAAGTGCAGTTGCCCGGGGCGGAATTTGCCGTCGTGCCAGAGTTGTCGCTGCAGTGGCGAAAAGGCGAAAGTTACGTCTGGATCGTGCGTAACGGAAAGGCTCATAAAACCCCGGTGAGGGCCGTCAACCGGTTGAACAGCACCATCCTGGTGGATGGTGACGTGCAGCCCGGGCAATTGGTAGTTGTCGAGGGCGTCCAGCGCCTGCGCCCTGGTCGCCCGGTGCTGTATTCGAACCCCTCGGCTGTCGAACCAGACTCGGCCGGAGGCGAGCAGACCTCTGGTCCTGAACAACCTCACAAAGGCTGAGTGAAAGTGAGCATGGCCAACGATCTTCCGGCTCTAAGCGTGAGACGTCCCTATCTGGCAGTCGTTCTGAACCTGCTGATTGTCGTTGCCGGGATCAGTGCAATTTTTGGTGTCGAAGTGCGCGAGTTGCCTGATGTCGACAGGCCGATCGTCACCGTGCGTGCCGACTACCCCGGCGGATCCCCCGAGACGATCGACGCCGAGGTCACCAGCGTTGTGGAAGGTGCTGTGGCTCGCGTCAACGGTGTGGTCGAAGTACGTTCATCGAGCGAGGAAAATAATTTTCGGGTCCGGGTTGTGTTCCGGCCCTCCGTGGATCTGATCACTGCGGCCAACGACGTGCGCGAAGCGGTTAGCCGTGTACAGCGCCGGTTGCCGGAAGGTGTGGAAGAACTCTCCGTCATCAAGGCGGATGCCGACTCTCAAGCGATCATCCGGCTTGCGGTATTCAGCGACAAAGTCCCGATCGAGGACGTCACCCGCAAGGTTGAGAATGAAATCATTCCGGAACTGATTTCCGTTGACGGGGTTGCCGATGTCACTCTGTTCGGCAAGCGTGAGCGAGTGATGCGGGTTGTGCTCGATCCCATGCGGATGGCCGGTTACCGGCTTTCTGTCACTGATGTCGTCAATGTTCTGAAAAATGCCCGCTACGATGTACCAGCCGGCAGCTTCAAATCGCATGAGCAGGAAGTGATCGTGCGTGCCAACGCCTCGGTGAAGGGGCCGCAGGCAATCGAGGATCTCATAGTTCGCGATCCGGTTCGTATTGGTGATGTCGGCCATGCGCTGTTTTCCCCGGCAGATGCCAGCAGCATTGTGCGCCTGGACGGCAAGCCGGTGGTCAACCTGGGCATTATCCGGCGGGCGCAATCCAATACTGTGTCGATTTCTCGCGATGTTGCCAAAGTGACCGAGAAGCTCAATGCACGCCTTGCCAACATGCAGATTGTGACCGTGTCGGATGATTCCACATTCATCAAGGGAGCCATCACCGAAGTCCTGATCAGTCTGTCATTGGCAGTTCTGATCGTTGTAACGGTCATTGCCTTGTTTGTCGGACAGATCAGGCTGGCTTTCATACCTGCCATAGCCATTCCGGTTGCCTTGATCGGCACAATTGCAGCTATCTGGCTGCTCGGTTTTTCCCTTAATCTCATTACGCTTCTGGCCCTGGTTCTGGCGACCGGCATCGTGGTTGACGATGCGATTGTCGTGTTGGAGAACATCCAGCGCTTCAGGTCACAGGGTATGGGTCCCAGCGCTGCAGCCGTCATCGGCACGCGGCAGGTTTTCTTTGCCGTCATCGCCACCACCGCGACGTTGGTATCGGTATTTGCACCGATCTCGTTCCTGCCGTCGACAGCGGGCCGGCTGTTTGGCGAGTTCGGATTTGTCCTTGCGGTCGCGGTTTGCGTCTCGTCGTTTACCGCCTTGACGGTCGTGCCGATGCTTGCGGCGCGTCAAACGCGCAAGGTTCAAATACAGAGAGCCGGCAATGCCGGCATCCTGGTGCGGGCCGGCGGATTGATTTCCGCTGGCTATGCACGACTGCTGGATGGAGTGCTAAGGGTGCCGCTGGCGGTGCTCGGTGTATGCCTGATTGTCATCGTTGGGGCTCTGATGACCTATCAGACACTTGGCGAGGAACTCGTGCCTGAAGAAGATCGTGGGCTCATCACCGTACGCCTCACGGGTCCGGACGGTGTCGGCCTTGACTATACTGACCGGCAGGTCGAGAAGGTTGAGGCCGTCCTGCAGCCGCTTGTTGATGAAGGCACCGCAACAAAGCTTTTCACAATCACGGGGCGCTATGATCCCAATCGCGGGCAATTGGATGCGCCATTGCGCGACTGGTCGGAACGCAGTCGCGGTGAAGGCGAGATCGCCAGGACAGTCAACCGGGAACTGGCGAAGATCCCCGGTGCAAGGGCGATGGTGCGCCGCGGCAACAGCCTGGGATTGCGCAATGCCAACGGCGGTATCCGCTTTGCATTGACGGGCACGAATTACGAAACGATCGCCGATGCGGCCGATACTTTCGCGGTGGCATTGGAGCAAAAGGTGCCCCAGGTCGAGAACCTGCGGGTCGAATTTCGCGCCACCCAACCGCAGTTGTCGGTCAGCATCGATCGCCGTCGTGCAACGGACCTTGGTGTTTCGCTGGACGGCCTGGCTGCGACAGTACAAGTGCTCGTGGACAATGATGAAGTGGCCGAGTTGACGATCGATGATGAGCGCGTGCCGGTCATCCTTGAGGCCAAGGCCGGTGCGATAGATGACCCTTCGGATCTGCGCAACATATACGTTGGAGCCAGTGATGGACGGCTGGTGCCGTTGTCGCAACTGGTTACATTCAGTGAGTATGCGGTTGCCGCCGAGCTTGACCGGCATGGTCAGCGCCGGGCGGTGGAGGTTTTTGGCGATACAACAGAGGGCTATTCGCTGCGTGAAGCCGTCAACGCGGTTCAGGAACTGTCCGCAACTGAATTGCCAGACGGAATCGGGCTGTTGTTTCTGGACGAGGCTGCAGCGCTGAACGAAACCTCATATGGCGTTCTGATTACCTACATGGTGGCTCTGTTGATTGTCTTTCTGGTTCTGATGGCGCAATTCGAAAGCGTAACCAGTGCGCTGGTCATCCTGCTGACCGTGCCGGTCGGTATTTGCGCCGCAGTCTTTGCTCTCGGCCTTACCGGCACAACGATCAACATCTACAGCCAGATAGGCATCCTCATGCTCATCGGTATCATGGCCAAGAACGCAATCTTGATGGTCGAGTTCGCCGACCAGCTTCGCGAAGAGGGCAAGGATGTGCTGGATGCCATTCGCGAAGCCTCGTGCGTCAGGCTGCGTCCTATTGCAATGACCATGATCTCAACGGTGCTTGCCGGCTTGCCGCTGATCCTTGGTGGAGGCCCGGGCGTTGAGGCGCGGGCAGCAATCGGATGGGTGGTATTCGGCGGGCTCGGGCTTGCTGCAATATTCACCCTGTTCCTCACGCCAGCCCTTTATGTCCTTATTGCCGGTCTGATGCAGCCGCGGAATGCGCGCGCCGAGGTCATCGCCCGCGAAATCAATGAAGCCGGGCCGCTGATAGATGCAGAATCACAATAACATCTGTCCGGAGCAGTGTGTTCCAAATTCCTGGGGCCGCACCAAATGCCGGCATTACCGCTGATCATTAGCCCGCGGAATCGCGCTGATATCCTGGACCCAATCCTGGGCAGAGTCGCACCAGGCCTGTCGCGTGGGCTTCAACTGATCGCGTTGGCGTACCGTGCCGACACGAAGCCCGAAGAACTTGGAGGCATCGCCTGGTGTTCTGGCATAGATCCTGGTGCCGCATTGCGGACAGAACGCCAGGGCCCGCACGTTTCCGCTGTCGGCAATCTTTTCGTAGGTCTTGAGCTTTCCGTGCAGCAGATGGAACTCGTCATTGACAATGCCGACAACCACACCAAAAGCCGTGCCGGAGTGCGTCTGGCAATCGGTGCAATGGCAGATGACGACCATCGAAGGGTCGATCTCGGCTTCGTACCTGATGTGGCCGCAAAAGCAGTTGCCATCGATTCTCATTGTCTCACTCCCGGGTCCCACTGCGTATTGTCCGGTGGGCCTACAGGCCCTAAGCAATCGGTCTGCTTGCGGGCCAACACATTGCACAATGTGATGGCATTGACACTGGAATTAGCCAAGTGTTGATTTTTTTCGGGTATATGGCAGTTTGTCTGCAAACGGGGGCCTCAATGAGTTCGGCCAGGTGACAGCTGTGAATAGAATTCTTGCAACATTGATGTGCTGCGTTCTCGTGATGGCGTTCGGTGTCGCCGCGGCAACGGCTGAAAAACGGGTTGCGCTAGTTATCGGAAATTCGAACTACCAGAATGCGCCGCCGCTCAAAAACCCTCTCAATGATGCCGAAGCGGTCGCCAAACTGCTGTCGCGGCTCGGGTTTGATGTGGTCAAGGGTATTGACCTGACCGACAGGGATTTTGCCCGCACGATCTCGACCTTCGCCAAACGGCTGGACAAGGGCGCCGATGCGGCGCTGTTTTTTTATGCCGGCCATGGACTGCAGGTCAAAGGCAAGAACTATCTCGTGCCGGTCGATGCCGAACTTGCCAGCGAGGCCAGCCTGGATTTCGAGACCGTCAGGCTGCAGACGATATTGTCGCTCATGGAGCGCACCCGGCGCACCAACCTGGTGTTTCTGGATGCCTGCCGCAACAATCCCATGGCCCGCAACCTTGCCCGCAACATGGGGACCCGTTCGGCAGCCATCGGCCGCGGCCTTGCCCGCGTGGAAACCGGTGTCGGCACGCTGATCGCCTATTCGACCCAGCCGGGCAATGTCGCGCTCGACGGCGAGGGCTTTCACAGCCCGTTTGCCAAGGCACTGCTGAAGCATACCGAACAGCCCGGGCTTGAGATCGAGGGCCTCATGCGCAAGGTCCGCCAAGACGTCATCACCGAGACCAATGGCGCCCAGGTGCCCTGGAACCATTCGTCTCTAACGCGGACATTCGTCTTCAGGCCAAAGGCCAAGACCGCCGCAGTATCATCACCCAAACCGGTGCCTGTCACCCCGGCATTGCCGACCACACCGCAATTTGATACCAGAGCGCTCGACCTGGCGTTCTGGACCTCGATCCAGAACAGCAGCAACATCGCGCTGTTCAAGGAATATCTGCGGCAGTATCCCGAAGGCCAGTTCAAGGTGATCGCCAATGCCAGGATCAAGACCCTGACCGCGCAAAAGGCGGCAAAGGGGGCTGCCAGCACGCCCGAACCGGCCCGGGCCGCTGAGCCGGAAAAGGCGCCCGAACCGGTCAAGACAGCCAGGCTGCAGGACGAACCGGCCGAACCTGAGGCCAAGACCCCGGACAAGCGTCAGCTGACATTGACCCTGCAGCGCGAGCTGAAACGGGTCGGCTGCGACCCTGGTGTGGCTGATGGCATATGGGGCCGCAAGGGCCGCCTGGCATTGTCGAACTTTGCCAGATACGCCAAGCTCAACGTGCCGGGCAGCGACCCGAGCGAAGAAATCATAGACATGGTCCGGTCGAAGAAATCGCGCATCTGCCCGATAGTGTGCCGCGCCGGCCAGGAGCTCAAGAATGGCAGGTGCGTGGCCACCCAGCTGGCCAAGGCCGGGACCGCCACGCCCGAACGGTCCGGCAGTTACGACGGCACCTACCAGATCCGCGCCAAGCGCACCATCGTGAAAAACAAGATCGCCTGCCTATCGAGCTACAAGATGACCCTGGTCGTCAGGAACGGCCGGGCGACACACAAAATCCCGTGGGGCCACACGCTGAGCGCCCGCGCCCGCGCCAGCAGGCTGTACATCTCATCGATCAGAGAGGCCAGCGGCGGCGGCTGGTCAGGCGCGCTCGGCCTGGCAACGCGCACCGGCGCGAAGACATCGGGGTACCTGAAATGGACCGGCGACAGCAGCCGCAAGTGCGAGTACCGGATGATCGTCGTTCGCACAAAGTGAGTTCATTCAGTAGGGACCCTGCTGCGCGCACGCCTGAAGGCGGCGAGCAGGCGGTGCAGCACGGCCAGGCTGAACGGCGGGTAGGCCAGGCCGTAGTGGCCACACTGATAGCGCCGCCAGTCCAGATCGACACCGGCGCTGCGGAAGGCCCTGACCACATTTACCGTCAGATCGGGCGGCATCACCGTGTCATACTCGCCGGTGATCAACAGCACCGGAACCTTGCGCGCGGCCAACAGATCGGCATAGCGGTAAGGATGCAAGAGATCCCAGACGTCCTGCAGGGCCGGCAATGCGATGTTACCGTCAAGAGCAGCGCGGACGTCCCGGGTCGCCCGGCCGCGCCACACGACGCTGGCAAAATCATCGGCCATCAGGAACACCGAAACCGTGTCGAACAGGTCTGAAATCGCGCCGGCGATCGTTGCCGTGCAGGTCCCCAGGCTGATACCGACGAGATTGATCCGGCGATAGCCGCGGGCGCGCAGATGCTCGCCCAGCGCGATCACCTCGATGACCGACTGCCGGACGCAGGCGATCGTCAGGCCAAGATTGGCACTGACCATCTGCCGGCGGCCAGGCCCGGTATCCTGCGTGCGCCCGTCGTGAAACGGCAGCGTGTAGCGCACCGTCGAGGTGCCGAAAAACCGCAGCGCCCGGCACATCAGGGCATAGTCATCGCGCAAGGTGTTCATATGCGGCACGATGATGGTCGCCTCATCGTTGCCCTTTGCCGGATAAAACCGCAAGCGCGCTGCACCGGTGCACGGCATGCCGGCGTCAGCCTCGATCGACCAGGTGATGCCGGATGCCCCGCTTGCCATTACCGGCGGCGGGTCGGCTGTGAAAAACCCCGCCCGGTCGTGCGCTGCCGCCGCCACTGCCGCGGTCAGCCCGGCCAGGTTATCGGGCGCGCTGTGAAATGCCGTGGCGGTGCCTGGATCGAACGGCACGCTGCAGCGCAGCCAGTCTTCGCGCCTGGCCAGTCTTTCCTCAATCGCCACCTGCAATGCGTTGATCATGGAGTGTTGCCCGCCGATCCGCGGTCAGTTCCGGAAACTGGCGTCCTTGCGGTCCAGCATGCGGAGCATGGCAGGCCAAACGCGCACACCGGGCGGCTGGTTTTGTGGCACGCCGCCATGCCTGAACAGGCCATCGACAATGTCATCATCCGCCAGGATCCGTTCCTGGCCGGAGGCCAGGACATCGACCTGTATCTTGCACGCCATCTCAAGATTATAGAGCCAGTAGAAACATTCCCCGATCGAGCGTCCGCAGGCAAGCAGGCCGTGGTTGCGCATGACCATCAAAAACTTGTCTTCACCGGCCATGTCGCGGGCCAGCGCGGCGCACTCTTGCTCGGCTGATGTGACATCTTGATAGTCGTGATAAACCACTGTTGGTATCAGCATGTTGGCATGCTGTGACAGGGGCAGGACCCCGCACGACATGCACGACACGGCAGCACCGGCCCGCGAGTGGGTATGGGCAACGAAATGAATGTCGGGGCGGGCCTGGAGGACGGCAGTATGGATCAGATGGCCGGCCTCGTTGGGCGGACCATCGCCTGCAACAAGGTTACCGTCGAAATCGACCTTGATCAGATTGGACGCGGTGACCTCATCCATCATCAGGTCGTCCGGCTTGATCAGATAGTGCCGCGGTTCGCCGGGCACTCGTGCGGTCAGATGTGTGTAGATCAGATCGGTCCAGCCGAAATGAACGTAAAGCCGGTGGAGCGCTGCCAGATTGACGCGAACATCCTGTTCGGGCGGCGTGACGACGTGTTGTCCTTTCGCCAAATTATGTACCGACGACATGGTGAACCTCTTGAGTGTGAGCGTGTCCACGCCGGAGATTGGTTCAGAAATTCAGATTTTGCAATACGCGGCCGAGCCTGGTCGCATGGTGTTCCAGTCGCCGATGCGGCATCATTTCTGCACGCCAGCAACATGTTGTGCAGGCCATCTTGCCGGGGTATGACTGGCGCACGCTCAAGCCGCGATCCGGTCCTGGGACGAAGAACGGCAATGCCCTGGCGACGGCAAAAAACAGAGATGCGAATGACACGGACGTCTGGCCCCTTATTCAAGTCGGGTACCCCAACATGCCACTAAGCCGAAGCAGGTTGCCCAAACGCGGGATCTTCATGATTGTCTTTGCCGCGCGGTCCGGCAGCACGTTTCTGATTTCGATCCTGAACCAGCATGACAACATCATGTGCTACCCCGAAGTCCTGCAGCACAAGACACCGGACCAGCAGAAGATATTTCTGGAAGGCATGGTCAGGGGAGACAAGGTTGAAAAGCTCGATGGGCGAAGGCGGGTCTGGAGAACCTGCCGCAACCGGGCGCCGATGTTCCCGCTGTTCGAGCTGAAGTCGCTTTTCCACAGACCCGACTGGATCGGGCTCAAGACACAGCTCGGCCAGATCAGCGACCGCGCGCAATTTCGCGCCATCGCTGAGGAAAACCAGTTCAGGATCATTCAACTGTCGCGGCGAAACCCGGTGGCAACGGCGGTCTCGGCCCTCAATGCGCACCGGCTGAAGGAAAAATTCAGTCACCACAACGCCAAGGCAGCGACCGAGCGGCTGGGCGCGCTTCACATAGACAGGGAAGATTTCGACCTGATGCTCCGCAAGCGCGAGATGCAGAAATCACGAATGGGCGAATTCGTCAGCTCCATCAACACCCCGGTACATCGGTGTTATTACGAGGACATGCTGGAAGACCGCGGGCAGTTCATGGGCGGGATTTTCGATTTCCTGGATATTCCGATGGAACAGGTCGAGTACAAGGACATCATCTTCAAGAACACGCCCAAAAGGCTAGATGAGGCAATCCTCAACTTTGACGAGATCCGTGATGCTTACAAGGGAACCGAGTTTGAAAAGTACTTTGCCTCGTAACCGCCGCGTCCGTCATTGGGTTGTCACTGTTGCTGCCAGTCAAGGCTAACCGAAACAGCGGTCCGAGCATCGCAATGAACAAGAGCAGGCGAGGTCAAGACTTTGGTGCGCGCTTCGTGCGCAATTGACAAATCGTGGCACCAGAAATTGCCTTTGCCCAGGGCCTCCAACACATCGTCGGGCTGATAAGAATAGGTCAGGCCGAGTTGGTAGATTTCCTGGTCATCGCCGTCCGGGTATATGACCTGGCGCGATAGATTGAGCTCAAACTGACCTGCATCGTCGCTGTCATGTTTGCGCCAGTTGTAGATACCCCACTGGAACAACAGCATGTCGCCGTCTTCGTCCTGCGGTGCGGCGTCCTTTGCCCGAACGGTTTCATAGAAATCGAACATCAGCGCGAACGACTGGGCTGGAGGCAGTGTTTCGATGGCCGAGGCGGACAGGCCACGAAACGCAATTTCCGCGTCTTCTTTGTCAAACACGATGTATCCTTTCCAAAATCCGTTTCCGATATTTACAACTGAAGTGCCGATGAGTGATCTAACCGCCGCCGCGCCGAAAAGCCTGATCGAAGACGGCGAGGAATTCGTCGCGGGATTTGTCGGTATGGCCGTTGAATTCCATGGTCAGCTTCCAGCGTTCCAGTTTGAGCAGCGGGCTGAGGACGCGGGGCGGCAGTGGGGCAAGGCGCATGTCGATGGTCGTGGCACCGCTGCCGACGGTGATGTGATCGCCGTTGATCTCGTGCGCCATGCCGTTGAGGGCGACCGCCAGGTTGCGGAAGAACTCCGGGCGTGAGGTAGCGAGGTCTTTCTCGTGAATCATCTAGGGCCTGTGGACAATCGAAGTTGCGGTGCTGGCGCGGCCCATTTTGTCTGTAGTTAGCTTTGAGTGGCGCCGATGGGTCCCCTTCTTTAAGCCGCTCAAAGTGACGTCCACAGGCAAAATGAGCCGCGTCCTTTCAGCATTTGACCCGATTGGCTGATCTTCAAGAGTGTTCGTCGTCGAATATGCCAGTATGTCCTTCCTCCTCACACCCCTGAACCTGAACCAATCAGTCTCAACGCTTCAAAGCGAATGAACAACCTTCTTAGATTCCACACCTAGGCCCTAAGCCTTATCCGCCGGCAACCGGCGGCCAGACAGCAAGGGTATCGCCCTCGCTGAGCTGGGTGCTGGCGCGCTCGGGCGGCGGGATGAAGACACCGTTGACGACCACCAGATGGCACTTTTCCAGTGGGACATTGAGACCGGTCAGGATCGAGGTTACCGAGTGATCGTCGGGGCAGTCCATCGAGACTTCGCCGTTGCGGGCTCCTTCAGGCATGAAGTTGCGCAGCGAAGCGAACAGTTTGACGTTTACTTTGGGCATGCCGGTTTCCAGGTTGCTTGCTGGTTTGAAAAGATCTTCAAATCGCGCAGTTTGGGCGCTTATCCCGGTCACAATCTTTCACCATTCTGGATGATTCAACCCTAAAATTGCAATGTTGCCCCAAAGCACGATTTACTCTGTGGTCAAATGGAGTATCATTAGGTAAGTGGCGGCAAAAAAGATCCACCACAGAAGACAAGCGGGAGGTCGTAAATTGTTGAAATCTCTGCACATAAATCCTGATAAGTGTACCGGCTGCTACCAGTGCGTGCTGGCGTGCTCGGAAGAGAATGAAGGCGTATTCAACCCGATAAAGTCTCGGATCCAGGTCTTCAAGTTCGAAAACGAGGGCCGGTTCGTGCCGTATACCTGTACCCAGTGCGATGAGGCCTGGTGCCAGAAGGCCTGTCCGGTTGATGCGATCTCGGTCGATGGAAACGGCGCCAAGGTGATCAACAATGCGCTGTGCGTCGGCTGCAAGGTGTGCACCATCGCCTGTCCGTTCGGCACCGTGAACTATGCGGCCGATACCGGCAAGGTGATCAAGTGCGATCTGTGCGGCGGCGATCCGGCGTGCGCCAAGGCATGCCCGACCGAAGCGATCACCTACATCAATTCGGACACCACAGGTTTTGACAAGATGCGCGACTGGGCCAGCAAGACCGATGCCGGCGTCCAGGCCAGCGCCTAATTTATTCAGGAGGATTTTAAGATGTCTTGGGCAGGAATGGTCCTGAGAGTAGACCTTACAAAAGGGGCGTGCGCGTCCGAACCGCTCAATATGATATGGGCAGACAAATATCTCGGCCAGCGCGGCCTGGCGACGAAATATCTGGCGGAAGAGATTGATCCGAAGGTCGATCCGCTATCGCCTGACAACAAGCTGATCATGACGACGGGGCCGCTGACCGGCACGACTTGCTCGACCGCGGGACGCTATTCGGTGGTCACCAAGGGGCCGCTGACCGGCGCCATCGCGTGTTCAAACTCCGGCGGGTTCTTCGGCAATGAAATGAAGAATGCCGGCTGGGACATGATCATCTTTGAAGGCAAGTCGAAAAAGCCGGTCTACCTGCTGCTGGAGAACGACAGGGCGACGCTTGTCGATGCAGCCGAGTACTGGGGCAAATCGTGCTGGGACACCGAAGAGGGCATCAAGGCCAAGCATGGCGATAGTTTCATCCGTGTCGCATCGATCGGCGTTGCGGGCGAAAAGGGCGTCAAATACGCCTGTGTCGTCAACGACATGGACCGCGCCGCCGGCCGCTCCGGCGTCGGAGCGGTGATGGGGTCAAAGAACCTCAAGGCCGTTGCCATTCGCGGTACTCTCGGGGTTAAGGTCAAGGACATGAAGCGGTTCTCGGGCGCCGTGACCGCCGGCAAGAAGGTGCTGGCTGAAAACGCGGTGACCGGTGAAGGCCTGCCGGCCTATGGCACGCAGGTGCTGATGAACGTCATCAACGAGGTTGGCGCACTGCCGACCCGCAACCATGGCGATATTCAATTCGAGGGTGCGCATGATATTTCCGCTGAAGCCATGGCCGAGCCGCGCAAGTCGGACGGCAAGGCCAACCTGATATCGAATGCAGCGTGTTTTGCCTGTACGATTGCCTGTCAACGGGTCTCGTCGATCGATCGCACCCACTACACGGTCAAGGACCGGCCGGAGTATCAAAAGGCATCCGGCGGGCTTGAATATGAAGCGGCCTGGGCACTTGGCGCCGCGACCGGCGTCAATGATCTCGATGCGCTGACATTCGCCAACTTTGTGTGCAACGAGCAGGGCATCGATCCGATATCGTTCGGCGCCACGGTCGGTGCGGCCATGGAGATGTATGAAACCGGGGTGATCGACAAAGAGACCACCGGCGGGATCGATCTGAAGTTCGGCAATGCCGAAGCCCTGACGACGCTGGCTGAGTTGACCGGCCGGGCCGAAGGCTTTGGCGCCGAGATTGGTCTGGGCTCCAAGCTGCTGTGCAAGAAGTATGGCAAGCCGGAACTGTCAATG
>JABDJG010000283.1 GCA_013002595.1 Hyphomicrobiales bacterium
ATGGCTACTGGAACAACATCTGGAACAACAAGCCGTTCTGCTCGTGCTATTGGGGTGCCCGTCCGGTTGAAGACATGATCCTGTCGATCGCCTATCTCAGCGATGCACCTTGGAACGACACCGTGATCAAGATCCCGCGCGTCGATGAACTGGTCAAAGCGGCCCGCGGCGAACTCGATCCGACCAAGCGCCAGCAGATGTACTCGGAAGTCCAGCAGATCATCTCCACCCAGGGCGGCACGTTGATCCCCGCCTTCGGCAAGGATGTTGCAGCGACCTCCAAGAAGATCGGCATCGGCCCGAACATCGGCGGCGGCTGGGAAATGGACGGCGGCCACTTCATCAAACGCTGGTGGCTCGTCTAACCACAATGAACTCGATGAAGGGCCGCCCTGCGCTGGGCGGCCCTTGTTTGTTTAACGAGGGTCAAGCAATGAAAATCACCAAGATCTCCACCTATCAGGTCGATCTGCCGATGAAGGAAGGCTCTTACAGCTGGTCGACCCAATCGTTTGCAGCCTTCGACAGCACCGTGGTCATCATCGAGACCGATGCCGGCATCACCGGCTGCGGCGAGACCTGCCCGCTTGGTCCTGCCTACCTGCCGGCCTATGCCGAAGGCGCCCGCACCGGCATCGCCAAGATCGCCGAAGGACTGATCGGCGAGAACCCGCTTGAGCTTGGCGCCATCAACCTGCGCATGGACCAATTGCTGGCCGGCCATCCTTATGTGAAATCCGCCATCGACATGGCCTGCTGGGACATTCTCGGCAAAGCCACAAACCAACCCGTTTACGCCCTCCTCGGCGGCCTGCTGCAGGACAGGGTCAAGCTTTTCAAGGTCGTCTCGCGCCAGGATCCCGATGCCATGGCAGCAAAGATCCGCGATTATCAGGACCAGGGTTTCAAACAGTTTCAGATGAAGGTGGGTGCTGGCGCTGATTCAGATATCGAGCGTATACGGCAGGTCTCTGCTGAAGTTCGCACCGGCAATGTACTGAACGCCGATGCCAACACCGGCTGGCTGCAACATGAGGCCATTCGGGTCGTGAAAGCAGTCAGGGATGTTGACCTGTATATCGAGCAGCCGTGCAAGTCCTACGAGGAATGCCTGGCCGTGCGCCAACACACCAATCATCCGATGATCCTTGATGAATGTATGGACTCGCTGGCAATGCTGATCCGCGGTTACAACGACAGCGCCATGGACCTGGTCAATCTTAAGATCAACCGCATCGGCGGCATCACAAAAGCCCGCCAGTTCCGCGACCTGTGTGTCTCGCTTGGCATCACCATGACCATCGAGGATGCCTGGGGCGGAGAAATCGCCACCGCCGCCATTGCCCATCTGGCCCACTCGACCCCGCCTGGATTCCACTTCCAGTCATCGGCCTTCCATGAATACACTAACCTCGTCATCGCAGAAGGCGGCCCTGAGATCGCCGACGGTTATATGTCGGTAACCGATGCGCCAGGGCTCGGCGTGACACCGGCCATGGACGTGCTCGGCGACCCGGTGTTTTGATCAAGGCACGAAAAAGGACAACTAATGACCGCAAACATGCACGGATCGTCCGATCGCCTCAACCGCAGCTATTCCGGAGTGCCGACATTCCTGCGCTGCGATTATTGCGACGACATCGAGACCATGGACGCCGATTATGCCGTGATTGGCGTGCCCTATGATGACGGCTCGCCGTTCGTTGGCGGCTCGCGGTTCTGCGCCCGCGCGGTGCGCGAACATTCGCTGCGCTTTGGCGGCGGTGCGCTCTATGACATTGCCGCGGACAAGGAATACCTGCGCGACGTGCTGGCGAACCGGCGGCTGGTCGATTGCGGCGATGTTGATGCAGCGCCAAGCCGCGGCGATGTCACCATGGCGAACCTGACGCGGGACGTGGAGCGCATCCGCAAGCGCGGCGCGATGCCGATCGTGCTCGGCGGCGACCATACGCTTACCTACCCGGTGGTGCGCGCGTTCGACAAAGCCATGCATGTCATCCAGCTTGATGCCCATCTGGACTATTCAGCCGTCGTCCAGGGCATGACTTACGTAAACAGCACTTCGATGCGGCTGATCCATCAGCTCGACCACGTGAAAAGCCTGACTCAGTTCGGCATCCGCAGCATGCGCGACATGAAGCAGAATGCGGACGATGCGCGTGCCAATGGCGGGCGCATCATCACCATGCCGGAAATCCGCCGCAACGGAGCCGGCAGCATCGCCGATCATATCCCCGTGGGCGACGATGTCTATGTCACCATCGATATCGATGCCTATGACATGTCGCTGTGCCCGGGCTGCATCTCGGCCGAACCGGGCGGGCTGACGTACGAGGAAATGCAGGCCGCGCTCGGTGCCATCACCGGCCGGCTCAATGTTGTTGGCTTTGACTTTGTCGAGGTCAACCCGCCACTCGATGTCGGCACCGGCGTGACGTCCTATCTCGGCGCGCTGACAGTCGCAATGTTCCTGGGCTATATCGACGATGTAAAATGAGGAGAATGCTAAACCGGCGGCAACGACCAGTACTGCAGGCGGGTCGGCCGTTTGCCGCGCGGCGGAAGCTTTTTGCCGTAGGCCTTCAGGCGTAAATTGGCGCTGCGTTCGCGCCAGCCGATGTAGCAGCCTGCGCCCGCGATCAGCGCCATGCCGGCCAGCGAATAGACATCGGGCACGTCGTTCCACATAACGAACCCCCAGAACGTGGCAAACACCAGATAGGAATAATCGAATGGCGCCAGCCAACTCGATTCCGCGCTTTGATAGGCTTTGGTCAGCCCGATGTTGGCTGTGAGATTGAGGCACGACGCCAAAACGATAACGCCAGCCACCCACAACTCCAGCCGATGCCAGCCTGTAAACAGATATGGCCAGCGCACGTCCAGGTCACCGGGCTGCATGATTGTTGTCACGGCCAGACCGGCAAAAGCGACGATGATAAAGGAAATTGCCACGCCGGCGGCCATGGTCAGCGGGCTTTCTTCGCGGCACAGCTTGCGCGTCGTCAGCACCGAGCCGGCAAAGCAAAGACCTGCTACCACCGGCATCAGAGAAACCCACTGAAATGACGCAGTGCCCGGTTTGAGAATCAAAAGCGTGCCGGTGAACCCGGCCGAGACCGCCAGGACCCTACGCAAGCCGACCTTCTCGCCAAGCACAACGACCGATAGCACGGTCACGAACAGTGGAAACACATACAGCCCGGCGGCGATGTCCGAAAGGCTCAGAAACGGGATCCCGCCAAAGAACCAGACCATGGCGCCGACCATGAACAGGCTGCGCAGCGCCACTGTCCAGGCCCTCTTGGGCCTTGGCGGCGGCGTGCCCCACAGCAACCGCGCAAGCGCCATCAGCAAGATCAGATTGCAGCTCGAGCGCAACAATTGGAACTGCCACAACGATACATCCCCGCTTGTCAGCTTGATCAGCGAGTCCTGAAATCCAAGCAGACACAACGACCCCACCATGAGCATTGCCGCCATCGCCGGACGATCCTCACCGGCACCGGCAAGGAACAACGCCCGTGATCCTTTGGAAATAACAGGTTGGTTGGTCATTTATCCAAGCAGAGTTGGAAGGTGTGTGTAATAAGAGGCACAAGTCGTCCGCACTAGATCAGGATCGTTTTTGATTGAAACAATCAAGAACGATAAACCTGATCGCCGTCAATATGAAAGAGGACGATTCAAGGGTTAGATTGATACAATCTAACCCGATCGTGCTCTAACGATCATGTTTGACTTTTCCGGTCGTATCCAACTTATTTGAACTTACCGATGGACGCGTTATCTCGGTAATACCAACGGTCCGTAGTGTAGAATTGCAACCTCCGGTTCGTTGGCATGAACCGGACGTTATCGGCAACATGCTGCCGGGAGATTTGAGGGGCCACATCTTGACTGTCCGGGAGAATATCGCAACAAATCTGCGCGCGCTGTGCGCGGAACGGGGCAGTATTGCGCAATGTTGTCGCGAAGCCGGCATCAACCGCCAGCAATTCAACCGCTATATAACCGGAGAGGCGATTCCCAATCGCGCCAATCTGCAGAAGATCTGCCGGTATTTCGGCATAACTGAAACCGAATTGTTCCAGGCGCCGCAAGCCGTCGACCCAAGCAACATTGCACTGAGCAAGATTGCAGCCAATGACCCCAACTGGAGCCGTATTCTCGACAATGTGAACAAATTGCCATTGGCCGCGATCGATGACGGTGCCTACTACGTCTACTATCGAATGCCAGATGAAGGAGCAGAAATCGCCCGGTCGATTATGTTCATCCGCACGGACGGCTCCATCAAGACGTTCCGGCGAATAACCAACATCTCCACACACTCCTTGCGAAAATGGCATTACTTTCAGGGCGATCACAAAGGTGTCGTTATCGAACGGCGGCACTGGATCAATTTTATCGGCATAGATGCCGACGGGCGCGACGAACCGTCCTTGTTGTCAGTCCAATGGATCGGTGGATCGCCTCCGCTTTACGTCGGCACAGCAATGGTTTTCAGTATTGATCGACCGCTGACCCTACCGGTCGCGTTGGAGCCACTGGCACCGAACATATCGCCTCGTCAGGGACTAAGGGGCTGCAACATCTACTCCATCGAGTCTGAAGAGATCAGCCCCATTATCAAAAATTTTCTCGATGCCAAGCTTAACAAATGACCGGCTGGACTTCCCGGCCAGTCCACGGCTGCAAAGCAGCCGCTCTGCTTCATGACTTGCCTTTTTTCGAACCTGACGAATTCATTTCACTAAAGGCTTCGATGTGGACCATGTCGATGAGATACGCGAGAAATTTCAAATCGGCATCTGAAGCCATTTTTTTCAGGTTGTTTGTCATCTCGTAGACATAGGCAGCCACCTGCTCCGGCTCGTGATGGATTTCGTTTCTCGTTCCGACATGGTTGTTGTCCTTGTCATTTCCAAACGCCATCTCAACATTTCGTCCCTGCATTCTTCTCACTCCATTAATTCAACTAACGGGCCACTGCCCCATTATCGAGTCAATTATGCATAATTAATTTTCGATTCATAGCATTTCATCGTCGTATTGGTGCAAAAAATTCGAATAATTAATAGAATTATTATAGTTTTTTAGCATTTTTCGCGTCACATGAAGCATATTATATTGATAAATATACTTGCTTTAGCGAAAAACGCGTAAAAATCTACAGAATCGATTCCACCTCATTAACTTTTTATTAACCAAGAGAGAAATATCTATTACCAAGTCACATTGATTCGATGTGGCTTCAATATCAAGGAGAACGAAAATGCAAAGCACTACTCAAAGCAAAATCGCCACAGTCGCCAAGCCTTCAGATAAAGCCAAAAGTGCATTTGTTCGTCCCGGTGCTCCGCTCAACAAGGCGTAGTTTCTTCCAGGAGCCGCGCTTGCACAAAGCGCGGCTCTTCCTTTGCAAGCCCGAAGGAAAGCGGACATGAGGGTGAGAAGTTCTCAAACGCTGGTGCTGAGCCCGCAAGGCAACGAAATCGTCGCCTTCAATTTTCTGACCAAGTCGGTTTTCGCCTGCGCGCCAGAAACCCTCAATGTTCTACAGACACTCAACGACTGGCGCCCGTTAGAGCAAGCCGTAAGTCTGCTGCCCGGCAACAGCCGCGGCAGCAATTTACAGCAGATCCAAGACATGATTGATGCCACTGCGATAGTGGCCGAAGACTCCAGCCAGGCCACAATTGAAAACGAATTTCTCGAAAACTGGGATTGGGGCATTCCGGCAGCATTGATGCATTTCAGCCTCAAGGATTGCAGCTTCATGACACCTCAGGAGATCGAGGACCTGCAACAGCAAAAGGCCGCTGAAACGCCGTCACCGAGCCTGTACGCGCGCAACCATGGCCTGCAGACCGTGCCACTGCCCGGCGCCCTGGAGAAAAACCAGCTGCTGCAATTGATGGCGCGCCGCCGCACAGTACGGAACTCTCTGCCGCGCAGCATTACGATCAAGCAGCTATCCGACAGCCTCTTCGCCGGCATGGGCATCACTGGCGAAACCCGCAATTGTGTGTGCAAGCTTCCATTGTCAATGACGCCGTCAGGCGGCGCACGCAATCCCTATGAGGCCTATGTGTATGCCCGCAATGTCGACGGCCTGGAGCCTGGCTTTTATCACTACTCGGCAATTGAACACTCGCTCGGCCGCCTTGCAACTTCGCTGGCGCCGAAACCTTCCGAACTGCTGGCGTCCCAGGAATGGGCCGACGACAAACCGTGCATCATCTTTCTGGTGGCATTGATGGAGCGCTCGATGTGGAAGTACGTCGACCCAAATGCTTATCGCGGCGTTCTGATTGAAGCCGGTCACATCGGCCAGAACATCATGCTTTCTGCCACGGATCACAATTTGTCTGCCTGTCCAACAGCGGCATTCTGCCATTCACTACTGCACGAATGTCTGGAAATAGATGGCGCCACCCATTGTGCGATGTACGCTCTGACCTTAGGCGCGCCTGACAAAGATGATACCTACAAACTTACCAACAGTAACAATATTTACTTTTGACTCTAAGACGATACTGATCGATACTTCATTGGAGTCAGTCAATAAAACATAAATAATGTTCAGAGTAGATTCATTAAATTCAACTGATTACGCCATGGGCCTAATGGTTGCTCTAACCTGGGGCTTGGGAATTGTTTTCGCCAAAGCGGCAATTGATTATTTTCCCCCCATGCTTTTGATGGCGATCAGATCCACTCTGACTGCTCTTGTGCTCGTCTGGTTTGTAAAGTTGCCAAAAGGCTCACTAGGCACGATATTTTTGATTTCCGCCGTCTCGGGGACCGCTCAGTTCTGTTTGACTTTGACGGGCCTGCAACACGTTGACGCCTCAGCTGCCGCATTGCTGATGCAGCTGGAAGTCCCGTTTCTGGTGCTGTTGGGTGTATTGCTGTTGGGTGAACGGCCGGGCCTGCAGAAATGGTTCGGTATCGCACTAACCTTCCTGGGTGCACTCTTCATTGCCGGTGAGCCGCGCTTTTCCGGTGCATGGTTCTACATACTGCTGCTCATAGGCGGCTGTGTGGCATGGGCCATGGGCCAGTTGATGGTCAGAAGACTTAAAGGAATAGACGGCATCACAGTGGCCGGCTGGGTCGCCATATTTGCAGTGCCGCAATTGTTTGCCATGTCGGCCGCATTCGAGACCAATCAGCTGGAAGCCATAAAATCGGCTGGCTGGGTGGTGTGGGCTGCGGTCATTTATCTGAGCATCGGCATGACGGTTGCCGGATATGGCATGTGGTACACGCTGCTGCGCCGCCATGAAGTGGGCACCGTTGCGCCCTTCCTGCTGTTGATGCCGGTGTTTTCGGTCATCGGTGGCGTCGTATTCCTTGGCGAAACGCTGACCATCACCACCATCGCAGGCGGTGCGATCATCGTGCTGGGCGTTTATTTCACCATGCGCCAGCATGCCCTTCGCACGCCAACGGCCCCGGCTCAACCACCGGCAACGCTGACCCGGCCGGCATTTCGATCCTAGGGGTTATGGACAATTGAGGTTGTAGCGCTGGATTCAAAAGCAGTAGAATTGCACACAACGGAATAGTCCGACATATGCTTTGACTTGGCTGACCGCGGGACATATCGTGTAACCGTGTTACCGCATATGGAGACAAGGCCATGAAAACCTGGACCAAGCCTGTTACTGCAAGCGTCGAAGCTGGTTTCGAAATTTCACGTTATCTCCCCGCTGAACTGGGTGCCTGCAAGCGCTAAGAAATTTGCTGGCAAACGCGCGATCCTGGGCGTTTGCCGTCCGGTTTAAGCTCTGAATTTTGATCCGGCGTCGCTTTCGCAAACCGCTCACCAGGTTTCGAAAGGCGTCGGTTTTTATGTATTGTGAATTTGCGTACGAGGTTGTCTGATGCAGTCCCCCGTTGAGTTGCCGACCGGCGCCGCATTGACCCCTGACCAGCTTGAAGAAAAACTCCGCACGGTCGGTATCGAGCGCTATCACATCCATCATCCGTTCCATAAGATGATGAATGCCGGCGAACTTACCAAAGGCCAGATGCAGGCCTGGGCACTCAACCGGTTTTGCTATCAGGCGATCATTCCCAAAAAGGATGCCATCATCCTTTCCAAATCCGAGGACCCCGAGTTCCGGCGGGAATGGCGCAAGCGCATCGTCGATCACGATGGAACTGAAGGCTCGACCGGCGGCATGGCCAAGTGGCTTCATCTGGCTGAGAGCCTCGGCCTCGACACCGATGTCGTTGCCTCAAAGAAGCTCGCGCTGCCTGCAACCAGGTTTGCCGTCAACGCCTATGTCGATCTGGTCACCAACGAGCCGTTGATGGTCGGCGTTGCCTCTTCACTCACCGAGTTGTTCTCGCCCGTCGCCATCGGCGAACGGGTGCCGGCCATGCTCAAGCGCTACGACTACATAACCGAGGACACCCTTGCCTACTTCAAGCCGCGCCTGCAGCAGGCGCCGCGCGATGCCGATTTCGCCCTCGACCTGGTAAGGACTTGGGCGACAACGCCCGAACGTCAGGACGCTGTCGTCAACGCGCTTCTGACCAAATGCGATATCTTGTGGGCGCAGCTCGATGCGCTCTATCATGCCTATGTCGCACCAGGTCACGTTCCGCCCGGCGCCTTTGTGCCAGACGACAGCGCTTGAGGCCGCATCATGCGCGAGCGGACGCTCATCACCCCTCAATCGGTACCAAGCCTGCCGTCCCACATCAGACTGCAGTTTGATGACCTGCGGCAAAAATGGGTGGTGCTGGCGCCCGAACGCGTCCTGTGGCCCGACGATGTCAGCGTCGATATCTTGAAAAAGTGCGACGGTGCCGGTAGCACCGATGAGATCATCGAGCGCCTGGCGAAAGACTACAATGCCGACCGCAACGTTATAGAAACCGACGTCATCGAGTTCCTCCAGGACTGGAGCGACAAACGTCTCTTGGAGGTTCATTCGTGATGCCGGCACCCGGCCCACCCATAGGCATGCTTGCCGAGCTGACCCACCGGTGTCCGCTGCAATGTCCCTATTGCTCCAACCCGGTCGAACTCATGAAGGCCAATCGCGAGATCGACACCGATGGCTGGATCAGCGTCTTTGACCAGGCAGCCGATCTTGGCGTCTTGCAGGTTCATCTGTCGGGCGGCGAACCGACCTTGCGCCGCGATCTGGATGACATCATCTCGTGCCTGTCGGCGCGGGCGGTCTATACCAACCTCATTACCGCCGGCGTCAATCTGTCTGAAAAACGCATTGCCGCTCTCGTCAATGCCGGTCTCGACCATGTCCAGCTCAGCATCCAGGGCGCAACTGCCGACGTCACCGAGCTGATCGGCAAATACAAAAACGGTTTTGCCAGCAAGCTGGAGACCGCCCGCCTGGTCCGCGAAGCCGGCTTGCCGCTGACGCTCAACGCACCAATTCACCGGCACAACATCCACCAGATGCGCCAGTTCGTCGACCTTGCTCTGGAGCTGGACGCTGACCGGTTGGAGATCGCCAACGTGCAGTATTACGGTTGGGCCTACCTCAATCGCTCGACGCTGATGCCTGACCTCGCCGATGTCAAAGAACAGGTCGAGATCGTCGAGACGGCGCGCGCCGAGCTCAAGGGTATCTTGAACATCGACTTCGTGACGCCGGACTATTACGCCGATTACCCCAAGCCGTGCATGGGCGGCTGGGCTCAGGATGCATTCGTGATAATCCCCGATGGCACGGTCCTGCCATGCCATGCCGCCCAGACGATTAGCTCGCTCGAGTTCGACAATGTTACAGATAGGCCACTGGCCGATATCTGGGAGAATTCCTCGGCGCTTGAAGCATATCGCGGCTTTGAATGGATGGCCGAGCCGTGCCGCAGCTGCCCGCGCAAGGAACTCGATCACGGCGGCTGCCGCTGCCAGGCCTTTGCCGTCACCGGCGATGCCGCCCAGACCGACCCGGCCTGTATCTTGTCACCGCATCACGGCGAATTGCGCCAGATCGCCGAAGCCGCTGTTGCGCAAGAACCCGGAGAATTCAACTACAGACGGATTTCGTAACTAAAGTATGTTGCGTTCAATCAGGCGCAAACCGGCTTTCCAGTTCGCGGCGCAATTTTACATCCAGCGCATCCTCGTCAATCGCCACATCGCTCCAGCGCACGATCTCACCCTGTTTTACCGGCCTGGCAAGCTTGATGCCGCCGGCCAGGCCGATCGGCAGTGCCGCCATCTGCAGGCTTTTCGCCGCCGGCAGCAGTTTACCCCAGACCATGAACCCACCCTCCCCGTCGAGCATGTCGCCGGGGTTCAGATCGCGCTTGGCGCAGGCGACCGCATCGCCGTTGAAGTGCCGGCTGTGTCCGGTCGGCTCGCCGCGCAATGCAGCCGACAGAACCGAGATCGACAGTTCCAGCCCGATCAGATGGAACGGCTTGTACATCGAGGCGTATTGGCCGGTGTCATCGGTGTTCAAACCATATTGGGCAAAACAGGCAGCCGCATAATCGTTCGGCGCTTCGAGCACGACATAAACGCCCCATCTCAAATCGCGCTCAAGGTCACTGCCATCGCGCGCCAGCGACGATACGACTTCGACCTGGCCGGACACTTCGAGTGTTCCGCCAACAGCTCGCGGCCGCAGCACGCTTTGCAGATCATCGACATTGCACGGCGGAAACAACAGCCCGTCGGATGGCGCCTGCAGATCGCAGGCATTGGCAATCGCTGCCATTTCGATCGCCGATTTCGTGCCATCCATGAACGATGTGAACATCTGGCTGTTCATCCCCGCCGCGCGGGCTTCATCGGCATTGAGGCCATAGTGCTGCCAGACCGTATCGGGGGTGATGTTATGGTAATCGGCGAGGTATTTGGTGCCCTTGCCGGCCGCGACAACGTCAAAACCCGTTGCCCGGGCCCAGTCGACCATTTCCGCCGTCAGCGCCGGTTGATCGCCGTAAGCCATCGAGTAGACCAGACCGGCATTGCGGAACTTTTCAGCCAGCACGGGCCCGGCCAGGACATCGGCCTCGACATTGACCATGACCAAATGCCGGCCATGCTCCAGTGCCAGAAGGGCATGCTTCAGCCCGGCTGCCGGATGGCCCGTAGCATCGATTACGACATCGGCCCTGCCGCTGGCGATCAGCTCCTCGCCGCTGTCGACAAACCGTGTGCGTTCAATCAGCACATCGGGCCAGCCAACCGCGGCGCAGGCAGCTTTGGCCCGCTCCACATCGAGGTCGGCAATCACCGGCACATCAAGCCCGGCAATTGTCGGGATCTGCGACAGGAACATCGAGCCGAATTTGCCGGCGCCGATCAAACCGGCCCGTACCCGCTCACCGTTCTCGGCACGCCGTTGCAATAGATTATGGAGATTCATAATGGCTCCACCTCACAGCTCGATTTCCATGCCGTCAAAGGCGATCTCCCAGCCATTATCGTTGGCCTGTTGGCGCTCGTGCGATCCCTCAATCAGCACATGGTTGCTGTTGTTGATGTGAATGAACACCTTGCGGGCAACGTCCAGTCCGGCAAAGGCGGCCATCGAGCCTGCCTCACCGGCCATGCTCATATGTCCCATGCGCTGACCGGTCTTTGCCCCCAGCTTTTGCGACACCATCTCGTTGTCCAGCCAAACCGTGCCGTCGAACAGAACCAGCGCTGCACCTTTCAGGCGTTGGGCAAGCCCATCCGTCATCGCCGCGCAGCCGGGAATATAAAACAGGCTCTCACCGCCTGCCGACGTCACTTCGAGCCCGATGGTGTTCTCGCTCTCATCGCCGATATGGAGGCTTTGCTGCTCGGCCATCATCCGTTCCTCGTTGAACAGCGCCACCTTGCCCGGCACCAGGAAAGGCTCAATTGTGATGCCCGGCCCGACCTCGCAAGGCTGATCATGAACGATCGGCCGCCGCTCCACATAATCTCCATCGAGAACATTGAAAATCGGATTCTCGACCAGAACGTCCAGCACCGTACCGGTGGCGTAAAGATCAAACCCCTGCTTCTCGCGCAGGATCAGCAATCCGGCAATATGATCGACATCCGCATTGGTCACCACCACGCTGCTGATCGGCGTATGCCGGTGCTGGCCCGGCTTGGGCCACAAGATGGCATTGTCGGCAATCTGCTGCCGGATATCCGGCGAGCAGTTGAAAATGCACCAGTTCTCGCCATCTGCACTGACGGCGATCGAGGACTGCGAACGGGCCGTGACCGAGCCGTCGCCGCGCCGCGCCCTGGTGCAAACCTCACAATTACAGTTCCACTGCGGCACACCGCCACCAGCCCCGGAACCCAACACAACAACACGCAACATTTTCGACCTGCCTCCCGTGCAAACCATACCGGAAGCGTCAATCCGATGCACCAGTTCGCCAGCTTCACTGATCCAAATTCCGCCCCTCGGGGCCGCTATGATATCAAAACGTAGTAGTCCACTAACACCTGCACCGGACTGCCTGCGCTATACTCACACGTGTGTAAACGGACCTGAAGTGTCTGACGCTTATCAACAGGGAGGAAAAATATATGTCTTTCAAAGGTTTACTATCAGCTGCTGCGGCTCTGGCCCTGATGGCCGTGACCGGCCCGGCAAGTGCTGAAACCAATCTGGAAAAACTCGGCAAGTTCCAGACCACCGGCGTTACCGAGTTCCAGTTCATCGAGCAGACCGGCGCCAATGCCAATGCCATCCGCAAGAACCTTGAGCGCATCAAGATGCCGTCCGGCTTCAAGATCGATCTGTATGCGGTCGTACCCGATGCCCGCCACATGGCCGTCGGTCCGCAGGGCATTGTCGTCTTCGTCGGCACCCGCAAGACCAAGGTCTGGTCGGTAACCGACCGCAACAAGGACCGCGTTGCCGACGAAGTGAAGGATTTCGCCCCGTCAATCGACTTCGCGATCCCGAACGGCCCGTGCTTCTCGAAAGACGGCTTCCTCTATATCGCCGAGCAGAACCGGGTGCTTGTGTTCCCGGCAGCCGAATTCTTCTATGAAAGCCCCGATGTCGCGGCCTTCAACGTGCTCAAGCAGGGCGACCTCATCCCGACCGATGAAGTGAGCTACAACCACACCGCCCGCGTTTGCCGCATCGGGCCGGACAAAAAGCTCTATATCTCGCTCGGCCAGCCTTTCAATGTTGCGCCGCAGGACAAGCTGGAAAAATACAAGGAAACCGGCATTGGCGGCATCATCCGCGTCAACACCGATGGTTCGGGCCGCGAAGTCTATTCCTATGGCGTGCGCAACTCGGT
>JABDJG010000306.1 GCA_013002595.1 Hyphomicrobiales bacterium
GCCCGAGCGTTACTGGTACGTGCAGGCAGATGGTGCCATGGAGACATGGTTTGTCGCCCACAGCGGTGGCTACGACATTACCATATCCGACCCTAAGTCACGGGTGGTCCAGATCCAGGGCCCCGCATCTCTCGATGTCATGCGGGCAGCCTCTGCCGGTCAGATCGACGAGACCATGCGGTACTTCCAGTCGGGATACTTCGACCTCGGCGGGCAAGAGCTTTATGTGTCGCGAACCGGATTTACCGGTGAACTCGGCTTTGAAATCTATTGCAGTGGCGATGCGACGGATCATGGGGCCTTATGGGATCATCTGATGGCATCGGGCGAACCGTTCGGTATGGAGTTTTCCGGCACGAGTTCGATGACGACGCGCCGTATCGAGGCGGGCATCCTGGGCAATATGACGGACATGGATATGTCGATGACGCCGTTCGAGGCCGGTCTCGGGCCGTTTATCGACATGGACAAGGGAGATTTTGTCGGTCGCGCAGCGCTTTTGAATGCAGACCGGCGCCCATTGCTCCTTGGTCTTAAGTGTTCCGGCGCGACCCCGTCGATGGGCAGCACGGTTCTTGATGGCGATACTCCGGTCGGGCGTATCACAGCCAGCGCCCATTCGCACACGCTCGGTTGCGGCATTGGTTATGTGAGGTTCGGTGAACCGGGAGACTGGACCGGACGCAGCCTTCGTGTGAAGCTGCCGGATGGAAATGTCCATGGGTGCGACATCGTCGATCTTCCGTTTTTTGATCCCAGGAAAGAGATCGCAAGGGGCATCGACAAGACGATCCCGTGATTGCACCTGCGGGAAAGCCGGCAAAGGAGACGTCATCATACCAGCCTATGTCATGGTTGGAACCAGCGATCTAAATCGCTCCATCCGGTTTTCCGACAAATACTGCCCGATTAACCTGTGAGGACTGTTTCTCAATGGCCGCGTATGATCATGTCGACCCGGATGGCAGGAGCACCGTTCTGATCAGTGCAAGGCGCTTCGAGCAGTCACCGTATCTGGAACGCTACGATCATCCCGAGGTGGTGCGCGGGGTATATGCCGGGCGGTTCTTCGCCATGTTCTACGGCGATGATCCAACCGAGAAATACTGGGTGCTGCGGCGCAAGGCGGCAATGTACGACGTGCCCGAACGGCCGGTCGAAATCTCCGGTCGCGATGCCGTTCCGTTCCTTGAGAAGGTCTTCGCTCGCCATGTCTGCGACCTGAAGCAGGGACGTGGCCGGTACGCCATTGCCTGTACGCCGCAGGGTGGTGTTTTCATGGATGGCCTGTTGTTCAAACTCTCTCAGAACCGGTTCTGGTACGTACAGTCCGATGGCGCGCTTGAGACGTGGCTGATCGCCCACAGCGAAGGGTTCGACATCACGGTATCGGACCCGAAATCGCGCGTGCTTCAGATCCAGGGCCCGGCATCTGTGGCAGTCATGCGTGATGCCTCGAGGGGTGCCATCGACGAGAACATGGGCTATTTTCACGCCGGTTTCTTCGATCTCGGCGGTCAGGAGCTTTATGTATCAAGGACTGGATGGACCGGGGAGCTTGGTTTCGAGGTCTACAGCCAGGGCGACAAGACCGACCACCACCTGCTCTGGGACCATCTCATGGAGGCCGGCCAGCCGCATGGCCTTGAGTTTTCAGGCTCCGGCTCGATGGAAATACGCCGGCTTGAAGCGGGTATTCTCGACAATATTACCGACATGGATATGTCGATGACACCGTTTCAGGCTGGTCTTGCGCGATTTATCGACATGGACAAGGACGATTTTGTAGGACGCACGGCGCTTGTGGTCGCCGACCGGCGCACCTTGCTCTATGGCCTGAAATGTTCAGGAGCAAAACCGATCATGAACGACGAAGTGCTCAACGCAAATGGGCCGGTCGGGCGTGTGACGGCGGGCGCCTGGTCTCCCTATCTGGACACGGCGATCGGCTACGTGCGTTTCAATCTGCCCGGTGATTGGGCCGGACAAACACTCTCGCTTCAGTCGTCCAATGGTCAAAGGCAGGCGTGTGAAATTGTCGATCTGCCGTTCTACGATCCACAAAAGAGGATCGCCAGAGGACTGGATAAGTCCATTCCATAAGGGTCGATACCGCGGCCATGCCTCGAGCCCTCCTAACCAAACAGAATGGTTTGGGATTGTGGAGTACGGACCCTAGAACGTTTCCCCACATTCTGCGGCCCGTGATATATGTTCGCTGCTGATATGCCATGTACAAACAGAATTGCATCAAATCAATGAGTCCCGATCTCAAAATCAGTCCAGGTTTGATGGCAATGTCGAAACCAGAAAAAACTGAATTTTGTCAATAAGATAGAGCGCAAGCGTGTCACATTGATTCAAACTGACAGGCCCAAGTGTTGGAACCGATCCATGAACAAACCCATTGTCGAACACCCCAAACGCGACCGGATCCTCAATCCGGCCGAGACTGCCGTGCTGGTCGTGGACGCCCAGATGTCGGAGTTCAACGATGCCAAGCGCGCCGAGAAACCCGAATACGTGGGTGCCATCGAAACCCGGGCATTACCGGCGATCAGGCGACTGATCGACACGACACGGCCTTTGGGTGTCGAGATCGTCTATACGATGATCGAGAGCCTGACGAAGTGTGGCCGCGATCGCAGCCTAGATCACAAGCTGTCGGGTATTCATGTGCCGAAAGGCTCGCCGGATGCAGACATGATGCCGGGCATCGAGCCGCACGATGACGATATTGTCCTGCCCAAAACGTCTTCGGGTGTGTTCAATTCGACTAATATCAATTACGTGCTGCGCAACCTGGGCATCAGGAACGTCATCGTTGTCGGCTTCATCACCGACCAATGCGTTGACATGGCGGTGCGCGACGGGGCTGACCTGGGCTATTATATGGTCTGCGCCGAGGATGGCTGTGCGACCTATTCAGCCGAGCGCCACCAACTCGCGCTGAAGGCTTTCGGGGGCTATTGCCGGGTGCAGACGGTAGACGACGTGATTGCCACGCTCGAACCAGTGACTTGAACCAGCGCGACTCCACCACTGGAGTTGACAGCCCTTACGCCTGGCGGCGACTTGTCGTCGCCCTGTTGCTGGACCCGATTGGTGGCGTTGGCCTGTGGTCGAGTGTCGTCATCCTACCGACCATACAGGAAGAATTCGGCATCTCTCGCGGCGGCGCCTCGCTGCCCTATTCGGTCACCCTGACCGGGTTCGCCATCGGCGGCATCATGATGGGCAGGTTTTCAGACCGCTTCGGCATTTTGGTGCCGCTGATGCTGGGGGCTACCATGCTCGGCCTTGGGTATGCCCTTGCCGCGCTGTCGCAGAGCTATTGGCAATTTCTTGCTGTCCAGGCGCTGCTGATCGGCATGTTCGGCAGTTCGGCGACCTTCGGTCCGTTGGTTGCCGAGGTGTCCCAGTGGTTCGTAAAACGCCGCGGTATTGCCGTTGCCATTGTCGTCAGCGGCAATTATCTGGCCGGCACGCTGTGGCCTCCGGTCTTGCAATATGGCATCGACACCATAGGCTGGCGGCAAGCCTACCTGAGTATCGCTGTTTTTTGCGTCGTGACGATGGTGCCACTCTCCTTGCTGCTGCGCCACCGGCCGGAATCCGGACCGAGGGCTGCAGCGGTCGGACTGAAGCCGGTCATGCGCATGCCTGCGTCTCGGCCGGTGCTGCAGGCGCTTTTGGTCATCGCAGGGATTGGCTGTTGTGTGGCGATGGCTATGCCGCAGGTTCATATGATCGCCTATTGCGTCGATCTTGGATACGGCGCAGCGCACGGTGCACAGTTGTTGTCGATCATGCTCGGGCTCGGCGTGGTGAGCCGTCTCATTTCCGGTGTCATCGCCGACCGTATCGGCGGTGTCGGCACCCTCATCATCGGATCAGCGCTGCAGTGCCTGGCCCTGGTGCTCTATCTGCCCTTCAATGGGCTTGTGTCGCTGTATGTCGTTTCAGCCCTGTTCGGTATGGCGCAAGGCGGTATTGTGCCAAGCTACGCCCTCATCGTGCGCCAATATTTTCCGGCACACGAAGCCGGCACGCAGGTGAGCATCGTTCTCATGGCAACGGTCGCTGGCATGGCCCTGGGTGGCTGGATGTCCGGGTTGATCTTCGACCACAGCGGTTCATATCAGCTGGCGTTCATGAACGGCATCGCCTGGAACCTGCTCAATCTCATGATTGCCGGATGGTTGCTGAGTACACGGTTCACCGGGCGGGGCCGGCTCAGGACAGCTTGAGCTATTCAAACACAATACGAGGGAAATACAGCGAGACAATCCAGTTGGGCTGGTCAACGATTTCGCTGATGCGCAAATCGGCACAAACACTGCACAGCATATAGGCATCGACGGCTGCAATCCCGTGGCGCTTTGTCAAAAGATCGACCATGCCCGATACGGCAGCTTTGGCACCTTCCATCAGATCGGGGCCGACACCGGTGGTTACGTCATAGCCTTTCTCATCGAGATGCCGCGTCACCGGGCCTGGTGTTGTAAACCGCGGAAAGGCGAGGTTCTCCCCTTTGATCAGATCGAAGGTCAGTGCGACCGACATCGGGCTCTCGATGGCAGTGCCGCAGACTTCGCCATCACCCTGGGCGGCATGGGTGTCGCCAACTGAAAACAGCGCGCCGGCAACCTCGATGGGCAGATAGAGATCGGCGCCGACTGATAAATCGCGCACGTCCATATTGCCGCCGACACGGCGCGGCGGCACCACCGAGTGAAGTCCGGCCTCAGCAGGGGCAACCCCGATCGTGCCGGTGAACGGTTTGAGTGGGATACGGGCCAGATCGTTCCATACGGCAGGGGCGAGCGAGTGCGGGTCGTACTTCCAGTTGATCATGGCCGGATCGGAAAAACTTTCGGCCAGAAGGCCGAAACCTGGAATATTGGCGGTCCAGCCCCAACCGGATGGGCGGAAGCTTTCAAGCGTGATCTTCAGGCTGTCGCCGGGCTCGGCACCATCGATAAGGACAGGCCCGGTCACCGGGTTGACCTGGCCAAAATCGAGCGACGGCACATCGCTGGCCGCTGTCTCGGGACCGAACTGACCGCCGGATGCATCGATAATCTCAAATTCAACGGTCTCGCCAGGAGCAACCGTCAAAACCGGAGCATTGGTATTGTCCCAGCCAAAATGATGGTGATGGCTATGGATCGTGTGACTATGGGCATGGCTCATGGAGTTGCTCCTCAATCGTCAGTTTGGTCACAGTCGTTGCGCGACCTTGTGCAGGACCCTGGTCAGTAGTTCGGCCCATTCAAGCTGGCCTGCCGGCTCGGCGATATGATCATTGCGGATCTCGAACAGCGAGTGCGGCAGGCCGCGCTGCTCGCCGTGCACCGGGATCGTATAGTCGCCGTGATCCTCAACCTCATAGGGCTGATTGTAGGTGAACGTCAGGTGGCCGGCCTCCTGGTGCATGACATCATGGACATGTTGCGACAATGTTGCATCGCGATTGAACAGAATGCCGAGATGCCAGGGGCGGGGTGAAGGCTTTGCTTCAAGACTTGGCGTGAAGCTGTGCAACGCGATGAGCGCGGTTGGCCGGCCCTGTGCCGCGCGCTGATCGAGTATGCCGGCCACTGCATCATGAAATGGTTTATGGATGTGAGTTGCCCGGGCAGCGCGGTCTTTGTCCGTTAAGGCCATGTTGGCCGGGACCTGCGTACCGTCGCTGACTACGGGAATTGAATCATCTGCCCAGACCGGCCGGTTGCAGTCAATCACCAGGCGCGAGTAGCGCTGGAAGATGACCGGCGCATCGAGCAGGTCAATCAGCGCGCGCCCGACAGCATCGACCCCGATGTCCCAGGCGATATGACGGGTCAGATGCCGGTCATCAAGGCCCAGATCACCGAGCTGCTCCGGTATGAGCCTGCCGGCATGCTCGCAGGTGATCACGAACGGCGATGCGCCATCGGCATTGACGACCTCGACCGGCTCGGGATCATTGGCGCCCAGGCCAAAGACCGGCTGATGGGTGCGATCGGTCATCTGCGCCTCACACCTTCTCGCGTCCGACATTGAATGCGGGAACCAGACCGTGTGGCCGCAGCAACAGCAGGAAAATGACGATACCCAATGCCAGCGCTTCCCGGTAAGGCTGGATGTGGTCGGGCAGGTAGGCGGCGAGGTAGATCTCGATGAAGCCGAGCGCGAAGCCACCGGCCACCGCGCCGGTCAGGCTGCCAAGACCGCCAAGAATGGCGGCAATGAAGGCCTTGAGCACCGGGATGAAGCCCATGAGCGGGTCAACCGAGGCCCGCTGTGCCACCCACAGGACGCCCGCCACGCCGGCCAGCGCACCGGAAATGGCAAAAGCGCCGGCGATAACGGCATTGGCGCGGGCGCCCATCAGCCGGGCAACTGAAAAGTCCTCGGCGGCGGCCCGCATCGCCATGCCAAGGATCGTCTTGCGCAAGAACCAGTTCAAGATGACCAGGATGGTAAGGGTGATCGATATCGACAGGATCTGATTAATGCCAATCGACAGGCCGCCGAAATGGATCGACTGGGCCAGCATGTCAGGCAGAATGACCGCCTGCGAGCGCGGTGAAATGAGATTCTGAAACAGGGTTTGCAGGATTACGGCGACCGCAAAGCTGGTTACCAGCATGGTGGCGCCGGACGAATTGCGCACCGGCCTGAAGGCGACCCTCTCCATGATCAGGGCAGCAAGAATGGCGATGGTAATGGCGATGGGGGCTGCAATGATGAACGGAAAGCCGGCAATGCCGCAGTACATCAGCGTATAACCGGTGATGGTCATGAGCTCGCCGTGGGCAAAATTGATCATCCCCATGATCGAAAAGATGATCGCAAGGCCGAGCGCCAGCAGGGCATAGGTCCCGCCAAGCGAGACCGCATTGATCGTTTGCTGAATGAATATTTCCAACGCCAGTGCCTTTGTTCCTGGTTATTCGTGGCCGAGATAGGCCTGTTCGACAAGGTGGGATGAATTCAGATCCTGTGCGGTGCCCGAGGTGACGATTGAACCAGCCGCCATGACATAGCCTCTGTCGGCAACCTCAAGCGACATGGCGACATTCTGCTCGACGAGCAGGATGGTAATGCCGCTGTCGCGCAGGGCAACGATCTGATCGAAGATTGTGTCGACGATCTGCGGTGCCAGGCCGAGCGAGGGTTCATCGAGCAACAATAACTTGGGTGATGACATCAGCGAACGTGCAATGGCCAGCATCTGCTGTTGGCCGCCCGACAAAGTACCGGCGATTTGGTTACGACGCTGCACAAGTATCGGGAAAAGACTGAACATGCGCTCGAGGTTTTCCTTGCGCCGGTCACCGGACTTGCCAAGCGGCATGCTGCCTAACAGCAGGTTTTCCTCAACCGTCAGCGAGCCGAACACCCGGCGCCCCTCAGGCGTCAACGTGATGCCCAGGCGGACCAGCTGCTCAGTTGGCAGCCCGACAAGGCTCTTACCCCTGAAGCCGACCGCACCGGTATGAGGCGGCACCAACCCGACAATGGCGTTGAGTGTCGACGACTTGCCGGCACCGTTGGCGCCGAGCAACGCAACGATCTCACCGTCGTCGATGCTCAGCGTCACGTCGCGGACGGCCTCCACGGCACCGTAGTGCACATGGAGGCCTTCAACCGTCAGTATGGCCATATCTCTAGGTGTCCGCCTGGCGATGCCGTTACTGCATCCGCGGGGCGGGCACGAGGTCTGCTGTCGGCGATGGTTGGCCAACCAGTTCGCGTTTGCCATCCTTGACGCGGATCAGCGTGACCTGGCGGACCGGCATGCCGGTTGTGCCCTTGTAGGTGATCACACTGGTGACGCCCTTGATGTTCTCAAGTTCGGCAACCGCATCGCGAATGGCCTGCGGCTCTGTGCTGCCGGCCTTCATGACGCCCGCTTCAATGACTTTCATCAAGTCGTAGCCGATCGCTGAGAAGATCGTATCGGTCTCCTTGCCGTATTTGACGGCAAACTTCTTGTTGAAGTCCTCAAGTGCGCTGCCTGGTGTCGCGTGCCCGGCGGTTGAAAAGACAAGGCCTTCAGCCGCGGCTCCAAGCGAGAAGGTGGTTGGAGAATCGATCCCGTCACTGCCAATGACCTGGGCGGTAACGCCGGCTGCGCGCAACTGGCGGATGAATGCCGGGAAATCGGGTTCATAGGCAGCCGTCATCACGACATCTACCGGTGGGTTCATGGACTTGATCTTTGTCACCTCGGCAGAGAAATCCTGCTGGCCGATGGTGTATGTTCCCTCGCCCGCGACGTTGCCGCCAAGTTTTTTAAAGACGTCGGAAAAATACAACGGCAGGGTCGTGTACTGCGTATCCGGCGAATACAGAACGTAAGCGTTCTTCAGGCCCTGTTTGGTGGCCCATTCGGCCGAGACCGTTGCCTGCACATTATCGCCAGGGAAGTTGGCGAACATGTAATCACCGCCCATCATCGGCAGTGTCGGCGAGGACGCGGCCGGTGAGAATGCGGGGATCTTGGCATCGGTTGCCAGCGCGGCAGCAGCAAAGGAAGGATCGGCATCGGACGGCGTGATCAGGACGCTGATGCCGGAATCGATCAGTTCCTGAGCGGCGATCGAGGTTTGTGCCGCATCGGATCGTGTGTCCTTGGAGATCAGTTTGATCTTGAACTTACCGGCAATGCCGCCAGCCGCGTTGATTTCGTCAACGGCGATCTGGAAGCCTTGCATGGCAGGGCCGTCATACGGTGCAAGCCCGCCGGTCTGGCCGGTTGCCGTTCCGATGACCAGCTCCTGGGCTGATCCCGCTACCGGCAACGCCGCGACAGCGAGGGCGGCAGTAAGACATGCTGTAAGTCGTAGTTTTCTAAACATAGTACTCTCCTTTGCTCCTTAAGTTCACACACTATTCAGTCAGAGTCCCGGCAACCTGGCGGCTGCCCTTTCGGCCAAGATAGGCCTCAATCACCTTCGGATTCTTCTGCACGGACTGAGGCTCGCCCTCGGCAATCACATGCCCTTCGTTCAAGACAACGACCCGGTCGCACAGGCGCATGATCAGCGGCAGATCGTGGTCGACGATGAGAATTCCCATGCCGAACTGCTCGCGCAGGCCCTTCAGATCATCCATGAGGGCATCGGTTTCTTCACGGTTCATGCCCGCTGCCGGTTCGTCAAGGAACAAAAACCGCGGGTTCAGTGCCAGGGCTCTGGCGACTTCAACACGTCTTTGATCGCCATACGACAGTGTCGAGGCCTGGGTTTCGGCAACGCTTTCAAGCTTCATGGTCTCAAGCGCCAGATCAACCATTGCATCGGCTGAACGGGTCGAGCTGGACGGCCATTTGTCCAGCGCCGACACCAGCACGTTCTGGCGCACCGACATGGACCCGAACAAACGGATGTTCTGAAATGTGCGGCTAACCCCCATGCTGGCCAGTCGATAGGCCGGCAGCGGGGTCATATCCTTGCCATCTATCAGGGCGGTACCGGCCGTTGCCGGCAGCATCCCGGACAGGACGTTCAAGAGCGTTGTCTTGCCCGACCCATTGGGACCGATCAGGCCGACAATCTCACCGCTTTTCAGGGCGAGTGACACCTTGTCGAGTGCCAATAGCCCATCAAAGGCCTTGGTGATTTCGCGGGCCTCGAGCAGGCCGTCGGGGACTACAGGCGGGGATGACCGCCTGGCAGCGGTCGCGACACGGTCTTTCAGCAGCTTTGGCAAAACAATTTCGTCCAACTCCAGCCGGTCCAGCAATCCACCGGACTTCTTGTACATGACCAGCAAAATGATCAGACCGATGCCGATCTGGGTGGTGCCGAACAGTTGCGGCGTCTGATAGCCCAGGATGTCTACACCGCCTTCGATCCGGCGCAGGAATTCCGAGACAAGCGTTATCAGCACCGCGCCTGCAAGCGCCCCGCTGACCGTTGCCATGCCGCCGACAATCAGCATCGCCAACAACGCGAACGTGTCGACGAAATAAAATTTCTTGACCGAGAAAGCACCAAGGAAATGCCCGATGAGAACGCCGGCGATTGCCACCAGACCGGCGCTGAGCACCCATGAAATAAGCCTTTGCCGGCGTACGTTGACGCCCATGGCGCCGGCCGCCAGCTGGTCGTCGCGTGATGCCCGCAGTTTCAAGCCAAACACCGAATCCTTGAACACTCTGGCAACGACGATCGCCAATACTGCGCAGCTGGCCGCGACGGTGATATCGGTCCATCGCGGGACGCCGAAGAACGACTGGCTGCCGCGGGTGATTTCGCGGGCGCCGATAATGATGCCGTGAACGATGACAAGCAGACCAAGCGTGGTGATTGTCGCCGATGACCCATCGAGCCGGGAAATCACGACGCCGACCACCAGAGCAACCGCCATGACGAAAAGCACGGTAACGACGGTTGCGGAAAAGAAGTCGAGATGCGCGTTTGCCAGGAATGTCGGGGCATGCGCGAGAGTGACTTTCTTCATGGCGACCGGCATGGTCAGGATGCCCGACAGGTAGGCAGCAATTCCCATGAAGGCCAGATGACCGAAGCTCAAGATTCCGGAATTCCCGGAATATACACCCATCCCGAGGACGGCGATCAGACTGATAAAAAAGACCACAAGGGTACGCTCGATGCTGCCACCGATACTGGCTGCGATCAGGGCCGCGGCAATCAGGAAGACGACGTAGCCGCCTGTTCCGATCCACGTCCGCGCGGTCATGTTGTCTGTCCCGCCATAACCCCTGCTTCTTCCGTTTGGTCACAAACGATCATTGAACATCATTAATGTGTTCCTGAGCAACTTGATTTTTGTTAGATCTGGATACTGCACGGAGGTTGGGCATGAATGACGAAGAACTCGCAATGGTCTGCTGCAGCGACCTGTCCGGACATGTGAAGGGCAAAGCATTCCCGGTCGCGGACATGGACTCAAGGTTGAAAAAGGGTGTCGGCTGGGTCCCGACCAATGCCCAGATTACCGCGTTCAACTCCATCGCGGACACACCCTTCGGTGCGCTCGGCGACCTCTTGCTGATCCCCGATCCGGCGGCAGAAGCCAAGGTCGATTTCCAGGACGGATCGCCTCTGGAGCACTTTTTTCTCGGTGACATCGTCGATACGGACGGTGCACCTTGGGCGTGCTGTACGCGGGGCATTCTCAAACATGCGCTTGATGCGTTGCGGACAGAAACCGGTCTTGACCTGAAAAGCGCCTTTGAGCTGGAGTTCCAGTTTACCGACGCCAGCATCGATTATGGACCGGGTTTCGGTCTCAGTGGATTTCGTGAAAAGAAGGCGTTCGGCAGCACCTATCTGGGCGCGCTGCGGGCGGCAGGCGTCGAACCGGATTCATTCCTGAAGGAATGGGGCGAACAGCAGTACGAAGTCACCATGCATCCGCAGATTGGTGTCATAGCAGCCGATCATGCGGTGTTCATGCGTGAACTGGCGCGGGCGACTGCGCAGAGGACCGGCGAGAAACTGACATTTACGCCGATCCGCGACCCTGACGGCGTCGGCAACGGTGTCCACATTCATATGAGTTTCGTCGATCAGGATGGCAGTCCGGCGACCTACGATCCAGGCGGGCCTGGCGGCCTCAACAAGCATGCGAGGCATTTTGTTGCCGGTATCCTGCATCATGTGCCGGCCCTTGTTGCCTTTACCGCGGCCAGCAAGGTTTCCTATGCCCGACTCACACCGCATCGCTGGAGCGCGGCCTACAACAATCTTGGCTATCGGGACCGGGAGGCGACAGTGCGCATCTGTCCGGTGGCGGATGTGAACGGTCTGGATCCGGCAAAACAGTTCAATTTTGAATTCAGGGCAGCCGATTCCGCGGCCAGTCCCTATCTTCAACTTGCCGTCCTGGTACACGCCGGCCTTGATGGCATTCGCAAGCGATTGGAACCGCCAGAGGCCACACAGGAAGACCTGTCCGTGTTGTCGGCAAAAGAGCTCTCTGACCGGGGGTTTGTCCGCCTGCCAACATCACTAGAGAATGCACTGATCGAACTCGAAAAGAATGACACCGTGCAATCGTGGTTCAGAGAACCGTTCATCGACGTCTATCTCAAACACAAACGCGGCGAACTGGCGTATCTTGAAAACATGTCGCCGCAAGATGCCTGCAAAGCCTATGAGGGCGTTTACTGACCGGACGCAACGAACACTGAGGGAGAATGGCTATGGCAGACCTTTACACCCGTGACGGTCATGCCCTTTCGTCCTTGCAGAAACTGCGCTTTTTTCCACTTTCCATCACCGGTGGACATGGAAGTTATGTTATTGACGAGGCCGGGCGTGAATTGCTCGATCTGTCCGCCTCCTGGGGTGCGGCAAGCCTGGGCCACTCGCACCCAGCCCTCATCGAAGCCGTTACCTCTGCGCTCTCAAATCAGGCCGGTGCAAGCGTCTTGTCGTCAACCAACGAGGCCGTTGTCGGCCTGGCTGAACGGCTGCTCGACAAAGTTCCAGGTCGCGGGGACCGGCGTGTCTGGTTCGGCCATTCAGGATCTGATGCAAACGAGACCGTTGCCCGAGCAGTGGTCGCTGCAACGGGCCGGCCACGCATAATCACGTTCACTGGCTCCTATCACGGTGGCACCGCCGGCTCCATTGCGGTTTCGGGGCACAGCGTTCAGGAACATGCCGACAAGGCGGACGGGCTGATCAGTCTGCACTACCCCGACCCCTACCGGCCCATTGATGGCGACACGAGCGGCGAGGCCACCCTCGATGAACTCAGGCGGCGCTTTGAAACAGACGCAGCGCCAAACGAAATTGCTGCGATTTTCATAGAACCGATCCAGTCGGACGGTGGTCTTATCGTGCCGCCGGCCGGGTTTATGAAAGCATTGTGCGGCCTGTGCCGGCAGCACGGCATTCTTGTCGTCAGCGATGAGGTCAAGGTCGGCGTTGGCCGCACCGGGCGATTCAGCTGTCACGAACATGAGGATTTCGTTCCGGATATCGTAACCATGGGCAAGGGTCTTGGCGGCGGCTTGCCGCTGTCTGCGGTGATCGGTCCGGCCGACGTCATGAACTTTGCAACATCATTTTCCATGCAGACGCTGCACGGCAATCCGGTTTGCGCTGCCGCGGGGCATGCCGTACTCGACACGATATCAAGCGAGGGTCTGAGTGAAAATGCCGGACGCACCGGCGCGTACCTGATGAACCGGTTGCGCCAGCTCATGCAGGTGCACGAGTTGATCGGAGATGTCCGTGGCCGCGGTCTTGCGATCGGGGTAGAACTCGTCCATTCGCGCACCGACAAGACGCCCGCCGCCCGGGCCGCGGCAAAAATCGTATACCGCGCCTTCGAGCTGGGCCTGGTTCACTATTATGTCGGGATGAATTCCAACGTGCTCGAGATGACGCCGCCTCTCAACCTGAGCGAAGCAGAAGCCGACGAAGCGGTCGCCATATTGGACAAGGCGATCACCGAAGTTGTTGCCAATCGTGTTCCCGACAGCGCACTTGATGGCTTCGATGGATGGTAGAGGCGGAACGTTGCGCGCGTACTCTTGCTTGCGCGGATTGGCGTCAACGTGACGGTATTCAAGATTGCCCGACTGGACTGGACCGCGGCGCATGCCCCTTGCTGAGCGGACCCAGGGCTTCAATCAGTGGCGTCAGATAAGCTTCATAATTCTTCCAGCGGCCGATGGATGTGTTGTAGAGTTTTTGACGGACCTGTGTTGCGCTTGCTGTCCTGACCTGCCGGTTGGTGTTCTGGAAATCCAGGCAACTGTCATCCCATTCCAATCCACAGTGGTCAATTATGGCCCGCGAGCTGTCTACGGGATTTTGCACGATGTCCTCGTAGTCGATTGTCATCAGGAATTCGTCTGGCAACACTTGCTGCCAATGCGTCATCAACCGGTGATAGCCCTGATAGTATCGCCCGAGTTCGGTAAGATTGTAGGAAAACAACGACCCTGAAGTGAACGGCTGACAATAGCACGACAGACAGCAATCCAGCGGTTCACGCCGGACGTGCACAACCTTGGCATCGGGCATGATCATGGAAATCAGGCCAAGCAGCTTGAAGTTGGTCAACATCTTGTCGGTCACATGGGCGTGCTTTGGAGCACCGGCCCGAATACTGGAAATGTACTTTCTGCTCAGTCTGGCAAGCTGGTCCGCATCGACATCGGCAATCCAATACGGAAACGGACGTGTCATCAACGCATCGGCTGATTTGGTAAGGCGGGCAAGGTCGTCGCGTTCGCCCATTGCATGGACATTCGGGTGACTGGCGAGAATCTGCTCCACGAGCGTTGTACCCGAACGCGGCATGCCAACGATGAATATCTGTTGTGCAGAACTGCTGCTGTCAACGGCGCGTTCCTTCATCATTTCGTCGGTAAACAGATGTTCAACGAGCGAGAACTCGGCCTCAATCTGGCCCATGTCAAATTTCAGCTGGTCCCGGTGCAGTTTTGCTGCGCTGTCAAAATGGTTGAATGCATCGAACGCATTGCCGGCGTCGTCGTGTGCTTTGGCTGCCGCGTAGTGCAGGTAGACTTTATCTGAAACCGGCAGTCCGTCATTTTCAAGCAAATTGCCGATAGCGGCCAAATCTGGATCACTTGCAGCGAATTTCTTGACGAATGCGAGGTAATAGTGGAGCGCTCCGCTCGTTGGTTCGTGGGTGATGGCGGTGCGGTAATACTGTTCCGCGGACTTGAAATCGCCGGTGTGGGTCATGAGATGACCTAACCCAATACTTGCAGCTGTCAAATTGGGCTGGTGCTGCAATGCCGTTTCGAACGAACGCCTGGCCTCTTGCGGCTGGTCCGTATCGCGCAGAATTGTTCCCAACTGGTAGTGCGCCAGTGCTGACTCAGGCTTTAGTGAGATTGCCCGGCGCAGCATGGTTTCTGCTTCATCCAACCGCGACAAGTCGACCAGCACCGCGCCGAGATTACTGTGCGCTTCGGCATTTTGCGGTTTCAACTCAATTGCCCGGCCAAAATGAAAACCTGCACCTTGAAGATTGCCGAGCTCCTTTAGTGTGCACCCGTAGATATTGTGTGTATCTGGCGAGTTGTCGTCGATCGCCAGTGCCCGGCGACCGGCCACCTCAGCATTTTTGTGGTCACCCTTGGCGTGGCAGCAGGCTGCGAGTATTTGCCAGCCAAATGAGATTTCTGGCCATGTTGTGGTGAACCGGATTCCGGCCTTCAGGCAAGCGTCATTTTCGCCTTGCTGAAACAGAGCCAGCAAATTGTCGAATGCTGCCTGCGCGCCGGCGATCTTGTCCGAATTGCGGGTTTGTCGAGGTGGTCCGTCTGGGGCGGACCGGTAAGCGTGCGAAGTCATTGTGCTGGCCTGTGTAGGGTGTGACGGTTTTACAACCTGGCAGGTCAACATTGCTCCAGGCTGGCATGGGCGGTCCGGCACGATGATGATCTTTGTCAAGGCAGGGCCTCAGTCACCATTCCTTGGGTAAAGCAGTGATAGGTATGAACGATCGGCATGGTCCGCCGAGAAAACGCAGTGCGGCTCACCGGCTCCCGGATTTTGCTTCAGATGGCTCTGAATATTTTTGCAATACAGTATTCTGTCGCCGGTTCACTTGACGTAAACGATTTGCTCCTATTGTGCAGCCGGGTCATCCAGGTGGATGGCAATGGGTGAGATGTGTAGAGTAATGCAACCTATAGTAGATAAAACTGTGTTGCACAATCGAGCTAGCGACTACGGATCGGTGACTTCCAATCTCCTGGGAGATACCAATCGGCTCAGCGAACTCGAAAAATACAATGTCGTCCAGTGTGGCCGACTTTTGAGTGTTGATCGAATTTGTCAGACTGCGCAGATGGCATTTGATGCGCGATTTTGTTGTGTAGCACTCATCGATCATGAAAAGCTGCACATGCTCGGCTTTGCCGGAGCGGTCGAGGTGCCACAAAAAAAGTTACTTGAGCTCGCGGTTGCCGTCATATGCCAGCCTGCGGACTGCGCATTTCTGCTGCATGATGAAGCGGCGGGTTGCGTCGCTGACAGAATCGACCGGGATGATGAGAATTCTACGAGGATGCTCGTCTTGCCGCTGCAATCTGAAAACGGTAGCAGGTTAGGCGTCTTCATTGCCGGAATAGACGGCCACCGGGAAATCACCAAAAAGGATCGCGAACTCGCGGATTGTTTTGTCGCGAACAGCATGCAGACGCTGGAATTGCAGCGCATGCAGTCGAGCTTTGCGCGGCGGGCGGAAATCAGCCGGCGGCAGGCCGAAAAGCTCAAGAGCCAGAAGTGGGCACTCATCAGAAATGACAAGCTGTTCGGCAAAGTGTCCCGGATGGCGCGCATTTGCGGATGGGAGCTCGATGGTCAACTGGGACAAGTGGTTTGGTCAGGCAAGGCACAGGTGATTTTCGACTTGCCAGCTGATGCGGAAGTACAACTGAAGTGGTTGCTCCGCCGGTTGGGCAAGGAAAATCTCAATTTGTTCAAACAGCTCGTCAAAAAGTGCCAGGTAGAAGGGATCGCTTTTGAGCAGGAAATTGCAGCCACGACATTTACCGGTCACAAAAAGTGGTTCCGGATAACGGGTGAAGCGGAAACCGACGGAAATGGTTTCAACAAGGTGGTTGGAACCGTACAGGATGTAAGTAATCAAAAAGTGCGTGAAGCGATCATAAAACACGTCGCAACCCATGACGAACTGACCGGATTGGCGAACCGCAAATTGTTCAAGTCGGAACTTGCGCGTGTACTGACCAATGCCCGCCGTTCAGAACAAGCTGTCAGTTTGTTGCTGATAGATGCTGACCACTTCAAGCTGGTGAACGATACCTACGGTCACAACGATGGAGACCAGGTGCTTACGACATTTGCAAAGCACATCAGAGAATGCGTCAGGGCGCATGATCTTGTCGCGAGACTGGGCGGAGACGAGTTCGGCGTTATTCTGGCCAACACATCCGGGCAGGACGAACTCGCCGACATTTGCACGCGATTGCAATTGGCGCTTTCTGCTGGAATTGAACACGATGGCGGCCGAAGCCTTGTAACTGCAAGCATCGGTACGGCCACCTATCCGCAAGACAGCGTGGACCCGGAAGATCTGTTGCACAAGGCTGACTTGGCTCTTTACCGTTCCAAGGAAAAAGGGCGAGCGTGCTTCACTTGCTATGATCAGAGCATGAATGAGTTGCTTGATGAAAAGTTCAATGTCATCGGCAATGTGTCAAACGCCATTGACTCGGGAGAAATCGTTCCGTATTTCCAGCCGATCGTAGACGGTCACAGCGGTTGTGTATCGGCCCTGGAAGCATTGGTGCGATGGGAAACCAGTGATGGCAGGATCTTGCCACCAGGTGCCTACATGGAGGCACTGGAAGACCCTACAATGTCCGGACGTATTGGCGAGACTATGATCAATCAGGTCATCGCGCAAATTGTCAAATGGTCCAATGATCGGGTTTTAGCAGGGCCGATTGCAATCAATCTTTCCGGCGCAGAGCTGCAAAAGATATCCTTTGCCGAGATCTTCATTTCGAAGCTGTCGAGCGCCGGCCTGCATCCCTCCAATGTTGCAATTGAAGTTACCGAGGGCGTGTTCCTGGCAAGAGGCAGCTCAGTCATCAAGGACAATCTGGAATTGCTGGCCGCTGCCGGCGTCAGGATAGCGCTTGATGACTTTGGAACCGGCTTTGCCTCGTTGACCCACCTCAAGGAGTTTCCCGTCGACCAGGTCAAGATTGATAGGTCATTCATCGCGCAACTGCCCGGTGACGCGGAATGCCTGGGGATCGTAAAGTCGATTATCGCGCTGGGCCGCAACCTGGGCCTTCACATCGTTGCAGAAGGTGTTGAAACCAAGGAGCAGGCCAATATTCTTGGCAATCTGGGGTGTGATTTCCTGCAAGGTTATCTTTATTCAAAGGCGGTCTGCGCCGAAGAGATCCCGGATCTGGTTCATCGTTTCGAGGCAGGTTGGCTTCAGGATCTGCAGGTTGTGCGCTCTTAGATCGGCATTGCTTTAAGGCCAAATCAAAAAAGCACGAGAAAATCTTTCATCTTCAGCACGTTATTCGTCAATCCGCCGAAGCTGAATCAACTCGTGATGATTGTGATCAACCAGTCGCGCCGTCCAGGACCGCGAGTTGATCGCCGTCACTGGCTGGGCTCGCCGCTCCATTCGACCTGGTCGTCATTTGCTCCTTGAGCAGTGAGTTCTGCTCTTTGAGGAAGGCATTTTCTTCCTCCAGCTTCTCGCGTTCGGCCAGTTTCTTGCTCTCAATATCGGCTTTCATCGCTTCGTTTTCTGCCTTGAGAGCCTTGTATTCTTCGCCAAGGTACTCATCGAATTTTTGTTGGGCGGCTGCAATTTTCACATCGATTTCCGCTTGGCCCGCAGCCAGCGATTGTTGCTGGCTTGCCTGTTTGGCACTCAGCACTTTTGCGTTCGCGAAGCTGTAGAGTGCTGCGGACACTATGAAGAGCGGCAAAATGACAATGGCAATGTTGGAAACGGTCATGCGGAAATCGAATATCCCGAAATCATAGGCACCTATAAACAGAACGCTTGCGGTAGAAAGCGCCATGACAAAGCAAAAGGTCTGCAACAGGCCCAGTATCATGGGACCTTTCGGCCTTTTTTCTGTGTCGTCCTGTGGTGGTTTGGCTGCCATTTTTCATTGCCTTTGCTGTGCATCGAAGGAGGCGCCCAAACTACCCAACGAAGATTGCGCGTAGCATGCGTCTGGAAAATCTACGGAGCCGAATTCCTGCCGGCTTTGGCATAAATCAACTGCTGGAAGGCACTGAAGATATCCTGCATGTGTTCGAGTTTGTAAGGGAAAAGCTGTGGTGGGTCCATGTCATGCACGATAAGCGCGTTGTCGGCTTCAAAGACGACCATCCGGCCGTCCGGGAGTTCTGCGCAATCGATGCCGAAATAATCGAGATCGATTTCCTGAGGGATCACGGACAGAGCGGTTTTGTTGCGCAAGGCGAACCCGTTTGAGAAATTAGCCATGAACTCTTCTTCTTCAGCGCGCTTTGCCGGGCTTTGCTGCATATCTGCATTGAGGTACCAAATTTTCCATTTGTCTGCGATTGCCATGTGACAGGGGAATGGGTGACCATCGACAAATACGATACGGTATTTGCGGAATTGCCCGTCTGCGCTGCGATAGTCGATGAACTCGGACACGAAAAAATCAGAGTCTTTGCAGGCCGAAAGGTAGTTTTGTAGATCGGCGGGACCGCTCAGCTTTTCCAGATTGAGTCCCGCGTGAGAACCGACCGGGCGAATGACAAGCGGCCAGTTCGCACGGTCCAATTCATCGATGGAAGTGGAGTGGCCGCTGGCGGCCAAGGTCAGGGTCTGGCGGTCGCAGCGAATTGTTGCCGGTATGGCAATACTGCCTTGGCCGTTGAAGTTCTTGAATAATTGGTCCCGGTCCAAACCGGCAATTTGGTCAGGATTGTTCAAAACTGGTGTTGGCCAGTCGGCGATGCTTGACTTGATTTTCTCAAGATTCTGGCGTGTCGC
>JABDJG010000332.1 GCA_013002595.1 Hyphomicrobiales bacterium
GGTGATGCCTATGTGCAGCTGGCCAAGGAGTACAAGGAACTCGAGCCGGTCGTTAAAACATCAAGGGAGATGATGGCGGCGCTTGACGAACAGGCGAGCCTTCACGAGATGCTTGAGGCCGAAGAAGATGAAGAAATGGCCGAAATGGCCAGGTTCGACCTGAAGGAACTGGCTCCTCGCATAGAAGACCTCGAAAACCAGTTGAAGATCCAGTTGCTCCCAAAAGATGCCGCCGATGACCGCAATGTCATTCTGGAAGTGCGGGCTGGCACTGGCGGTGATGAAGCTGCGTTGTTTGCCGGCGATCTGTTCCGGATGTACCAGCGCTATGCGGCGATCAAGGGCTGGAACGTCGAAATCATGTCGGCTAACGAAGCCGGTGTTGGCGGGTATAAGGAAATAACGGCAAATATCTCTGGTACCGGCGCTTATGCACTGTTGAAGTTCGAGTCCGGTGTCCACCGCGTCCAACGGGTTCCCGAGACCGAGGCGCAAGGGCGTATTCATACTTCGGCAGCCACTGTTGCGGTGTTACCGGAAGCCGAAGAGGTCGATGTCCAGATCGAAGACAAGGACCTTCGTGTCGATGTGTTCCGGGCGTCGGGGCCTGGTGGCCAGTCGGTCAACACGACCGATAGTGCCGTGCGCATCACGCACTTGCCGACCGGTCTGATTGTGAGCCAGCAGGACGAAAAGTCACAACACAAGAACCGCGCCAAGGCGATGAAGGTTTTGCGTGCCCGGCTGTTCGAGGCTGAGCGCCAGCGGCTTGATGACGAGCGCTCGGCGGAACGGCGCGGTCAGGTCGGCTCGGGGGACCGCTCTGAACGCATCCGGACCTACAATTTTCCACAAGGACGGGTGTCTGATCACCGGATCAATCTGACGCTGTACAAACTTGATCAGATTATTCAGGGTGAGGCACTGGATGAACTCATCGAGGCGCTGATCACCGAACATCAGGCGGCGCTGTTGTCTGCCAGTCAGGAAGGCACTGACTGATCGCATGGTAACCGTCGGTGAGTTGCAGCGCGATGCGCGCCGGCGACTGGCTGAGGCCGGTGTCGAGACAGCAGCGCTTGATGCCCGTCTTATTGTTCAGCATGAACTTGGCCTGACCCATGAAACATTGATTGCCGAGCCTGGTCTGCAGGTCGACCAGACAGGACGTGATGCGGTCAATGCCAGCATTGCGCGCCGGCTTGATCATGAGCCCGTATCGCGGATCATCGGGGAACGTGAATTCTTTGGCCGCGCATTTGCAGTGACGCGCGATGTGCTTGATCCAAGGCCGGATACAGAAACCTTAATTGAACAGGTGCTCGAGATTGCCCGGTTGAAAGATCATCTGCGGATTGCCGACATCGGCACCGGATCAGGCGCGATTATCGCCACATTGCTGGCCGAGTTGGGTACAGCCCTTGGCACGGCAGTGGATGTATCGGGCGCAGCGCTCGACGTTGCGCGCCTCAATGCAACAGCACTGGCTGTTGAAGATCGTCTCGAGTTTGTTCAAACGTCATGGCTTGAGGGGGTGCGTGGTCCCTATGATGTAATTGTCTCAAACCCACCCTATATAGAGACCAGCATGATCAAGTCGCTGTCGCCGGAAGTTGCCCGGTACGACCCGATCCTGGCACTGGATGGCGGCGCTGATGGCCTTGCTGCCTATCGGGCGATAGTCCCGCAGGCGTTTGAGCGTCTTGAGCCAAGCGGATTTCTTTGCCTGGAGGTTGGTGCACGACAGGCCACCATGGTGCACGAACTGATGACGGAGCACGGTTTCTTGGACAGCGGTCCAATACCGACCCTTCGATATGACCTGGCGGGCCACGTTCGGGTAGTAACCGGACAGAAACCGTAATGTTAACAATGCGACACCTTGCTGCAAAAAGGGGGTTGGAATGCGTCTCCCAACGCGCTAGGGTTCTTTGAGTTTAACGTCCTTCCATCGGTGGCGTGCGGTTGCTGGCCTGACTTGCTCTGGCGGAAACCCGAAACTAGTTCGGACAGGCAAGCAGCGCGAAATGGGGCATCATTCCAAAGCGGGATGGATTGACCGAAGGACGTAGAAATTTCCGTAATCGGACATGATCCGGTAGAGCTAACGGAGAATCGCAAAAGCAGACGTATATGTATCTCGGACTAATTGGGCGCGCGCGCGTGTTCCTTTTGTCCGGAATTGGCAGGGCAATTTACCGTCGTAAAGCGCCTTGCGATATAACTCGTAGCGGTAATCGGCTGCATTTTTTTCTAAAACAATAGTGTGAAAGCAGAATGAGACAAGGGCAACACAAGAACAGATCACGCGGCCGTGGTAACCAGCGGCGGCCCGGCGGCGGCAATCCTTCAAACAGGGTTTATGAGAGCAATGGACCTGATGTGAAGGTTCGCGGCACGGCGCAGACTGTGGCGGACAAGTATCTGCAACTGGCGCGAGATGCGGTATCGACCGGGGATATCGTGATGTCCGAGAGCTATTTTCAGCACGCAGAACACTATAACCGGATAATTGCTGCCAACCAGAGCCAACAGCAGCAGCAACGCGCCCAGGAAGCCAGTGCCAATGATGGCGGCAAGCAGAGCGAAAACGCGCCGGGCACCGGGCCACAGCCGGTTGAATCGAAGTCCGAAGACAAGCCGTCAGGAAACGACAAGGCCGACGCCCGCGGCAATGGCGCAGAGACTGGAGATGTTGCCAGTTTTGACGGAGATTTGCCGCAGTTCCTGCAAAAGCCGGCTGAGGACAGTGAGCCGGCCGAGAAGCCAAAACGTCAACGGCGCCCGTCTTCTCGATCGAAGACCGCCAAGCAGAGTGACGGCGATGAAACAGAGGCGTCCGCGGATAAAGCGTCCGCAGAAAATCAGGACGATCCGGCCTCAGATGCCGAGGTTGTCGCCGGCTGACGAATTTGCAAAAGCTGCAACCTGGTCATTTGGTTGAAGCGTGCCATCCGTGAGTGCGGTGAGATAGATCCCGCAACTGTCGTGACCGAATACATCGGCCAGAGTGCGTGGCAGCTGCATGTCCCTGGCGCCAGTTTGCGGGTCGACATTGATGGCGGCGCAACGATCGATCGCGGCCTCAACCTTGAACGTCGCAGTTTGGTTTATGGTCAAGGTGGCGCCGATCAAATCGAGTTCGCGCCAGGCCTTCCAGCCTTCGACATAGATATTGCCGCGGAACCGCAACGGATCGACAGGCCGTCCGGTTACCCGTTCGATGTCGCGCACACTGTCCAGATTAATGAGCGAAATGAAGTTGTCGGGAACATCAGCGAAGTGATGTCCTTGCGCCGATACGATGTGCGGTGTGCCGCGCGCATGACCGCCAAGATAGGCCGCCAGAAACTGTTCAACAATTTGTCTGCCGATCGGCGTTGACAGATTGCCGCCGGCAACCTGTTTGCCCGAGCGCAGTATCTGGAGCGTCTGCGTCTCGCCATCATAGCGGGTCTCCAGCGCGGCCAACTGCTCATTGGTCATCAGCTGAAGAAATTTCGCCTTGGGATAGTACTTCGGGTTTATCGGGTCGAAGTCGCGACTGCCGTTTTCGATGGCGTACATGCGGTCATGGCTAAATGTTTCGCCGGCCCGGATTTTGGCCTGCTGCAGCGGGTCCGGGCTTAATCCCTTAACGGGATAGCGATAGAGCGCAGTTATGGATGCTTCGGTCATGTGTTGAGTTGCCGGTATTGATCTGGCGCAATGATCTTGAGATGCGAATTTGCAACACTATATCTGGTTGGCAGGCTTCTTGGCATGGTGAGAAATGCCGCTGGTCGGATTTGTCACGTGTTTCGAAGTTTGCACAAGGTCGGTTCCACAATGGACGCATACACTCGCAGTGCTTGAAACAAGGCTGCCGGCATGCGGGCTGAGGAGTAACAGGAAATGGAATTTGAAAAGTTCACCGAGCGGGCGCGTGGTTTCGTCCAGGCGGCGCAAAGTTTGGCCCTCAGGGAAGGGCATCAAAGGTTTACGCCCGAGCACCTTTTGAAAGTATTGCTTGATGATGACCAGGGCCTTGCGGCCGGGTTGATCAAATCGGCAGGCGGCGATGCCAAAGTGGCGCTTGCCGCAACCCAAGCCGCGATCGCGAAACTGCCCAAAGTCGAAGGCTCCGGCGCCGGCCAGGTTTACCTTGGACCGGAAACTGCACGAGTGTTCGAGAGCGCCGATAAGCTTTCGCAAAAGGCCGGCGACAGCTATGTGACGGCGGAACGCCTGCTGCAGGCGCTGGCAATCGAAAAGAGCGAAGCGGCGAATGCTCTCAAACAGGCCGGCGTATCCCCTGCAGGCCTCAACAAATCCATTGATGAATTGCGAAAAGGGCGCACGGCCGATACGGCATCTGCCGAAGAAGGCTATGACGCGCTGAAGAAGTATGCCCGCGATCTGACCGAAGCGGCGCGGGACGGCAAGCTCGATCCGGTGATCGGGCGCGATGAAGAGATCAGGCGGACCATTCAGGTTTTGTCCCGGCGCACCAAGAACAATCCGGTTCTGATCGGTGAGCCTGGTGTTGGCAAGACCGCGATTGCAGAAGGCCTTGCCTTGCGCATCGTCAATGGCGATGTGCCCGAAAGCCTGAAGGACAAGCAATTGATGGCGCTCGACATGGGTTCGTTGATCGCCGGTGCCAAATATCGTGGTGAGTTCGAAGAACGCCTGAAGGCGGTTTTGTCCGAGATCCAGTCCGCTGCCGGCGGCATTGTCCTATTCGTCGACGAGATGCACACGCTGGTTGGTGCCGGCAAGGCGGACGGTGCAATGGATGCCTCGAACCTGTTGAAACCAGCACTAGCGCGCGGTGAGCTGCATTGCGTCGGCGCCACAACGCTTGATGAATATCGCAAGCATGTTGAAAAGGACGCAGCGCTGGCACGGCGGTTCCAGCCGGTGTTTGTCAGTGAGCCGACGGTTGAAGATACCGTATCGATCCTGCGCGGATTGAAGGAAAAGTACGAACTGCATCACGGCGTGCGGATCACAGATACCGCGCTGGTTTCAGCAGCAAATCTGTCGAACCGCTATATCACCGACCGCTTCCTGCCTGACAAAGCCATCGATCTGATGGATGAGGCGGCATCGCGTCTGCGGATGCAGGTCGATTCCAAGCCGGAGGAACTTGATGAGCTCGACCGGCGCATCATTCAGCTGAAGATCGAGCGGGAGGCGCTCAAAAAGGAGACCGACAAGGCGTCCAAGGACCGGCTTGAGAAGCTTGAAAAGGAGCTTGCCGATCTTGAGCAGAAGTCCACCGAGCTGACCCAGACCTGGCGGGCCGAGAAGGAAAAACTCGGGACTGCCCAAAAGATCAAGGAAGAACTCGATCATGCCCGGCTGGAGCTTGAACAGGCACAGCGCGGCGGTGATCTGGCCAAGGCCGGTGAACTTGCTTACGGCACAATTCCTGACCTTGAAGCCAAGCTGACGGAAGTTGAATCGGTTTGCAAACCGGCCAATCCGATGATGGAAGAGGCGGTGACGGAGTCGCACGTCGCCGGGGTTGTCTCGCGCTGGACCGGCATTCCGGTCGACAAGATGCTCGAAGGCGAGCGCGAGAAGCTGTTGAACATGGAAGATGCGCTGGCCAAGCGTGTGGTCGGCCAGAGTGAGGCAGTGAGCGCGGTTTCGACAGCTGTTCGCCGTGCCCGGGCCGGCTTGCAGGACCCGAACCGGCCGATCGGATCGTTCGTCTTTCTGGGCCCGACGGGTGTCGGCAAGACCGAACTTACCAAGGCGCTGGCCAACTTCCTGTTCGATGATGAGCACGCCATGGTGCGTATCGACATGTCCGAGTACATGGAAAAGCACTCCGTTGCCCGAATGATCGGAGCACCGCCCGGCTACGTCGGTTACGATGAAGGTGGCGCATTAACCGAGGCGGTACGCCGCCGGCCCTATCAGGTGGTTCTGTTCGATGAAATCGAGAAGGCTCACCCGGACGTCTTCAACGTGTTGCTGCAGGTGCTCGACGATGGCCGCCTGACCGATGGACAGGGCCGAACGGTCGACT
>JABDJG010000333.1 GCA_013002595.1 Hyphomicrobiales bacterium
CCGGCCCCATAGGTGGTGATTTGAGCCATGAGTTCCTGATTCTGGCCGATACCGGCGAAAGCGAGGTCTTCTTTGACCGCGACTTCTACGACATGAACTGGTCTGAATTCGAGATCGATTATGACGATGTCGCCAAGGTTGCCGATGTTGTGGAGGATTTTACGTCCAAATACGCCGCCACCGATGAAATGCACGATGTTTCAGAGTACGAAGCCAAGGTGCCGGCCGGCAAGCGCCTGAGCGGCCGCGGCATTGAGGTCGGCCATATCTTTTTCTTCGGCACCAAATACGCTGAACCGCTTGGTTGCGTCGTGCAGGATGAAGCCGGCAAGTCCGTCACCATCCATTCCGGCTCCTACGGCGTCGGCGTCTCGCGCCTGGCCGGTGCCATCATCGAGGCAAGCCACGATGAGGCCGGTATCATCTGGCCGGAGGCGGTTGCCCCATTCCGCGTCGGTCTGATCAACCTGAAGTCCGGTGACGCCGAAACCGACGCCATGTGTGACAAAATTTACGGCGAACTGACGAATGCCGACGTCACTGTGCTGTACGATGACAAGGATGACAGGGCAGGCGGCAAGTTCGCCCGCATGGACCTGATCGGCCTGCCCTGGCAGGTCATCATCGGCCCCAGAGGCCTGAAAGACGGTATAGCTGAGGTCAAGAACCGCGCCACGGGCGAGCGCGAAAATGTGCTGCTCGATCAGGTCGCAGCACGCTTCACAAACTGAATGGCAACATCCAGATGACCAACACCGCGAGAGAACCCGGCGCCTTTTCCGCGCATGAGCGCATGATTTCGTTCAGGTACCTGCGGGCGCGCCGCAAGGAGGGCTTCATCTCGGTCATCGCCTGGTTCTCGTTTCTGGGAATCATGATCGGCGTTGCCACTCTGATCATCGTCATGGCGGTGATGAACGGCTTTCGCACCGAATTGCTCGGCAAGATCCTTGGCTTTTCCGGGCACGCAACGGTTTATGCCAGTACCGGCGAACCCGTCCATCACTTCGACACCATAACGCAGCGCTTCAGGGCGACCCCAGGCATTACCCAGGCGATCCCGTTCGTTGAAGGCCAGGTCATGGTGTCGTCCAATGTTGCAAGTGCCGGTGCGTTGATCAAAGGGATGCGCGAGGACGATCTGAAGAAACTGCCCAGCATCAACAACGAAGACTTGCGGGGAACATTCGACGGTTTCGACAAATCGCAAGGACTCGTAATCGGGTACCGCATCGGGATGCAGCATCGTCTCAGCATTGGCGACCGACTGACGATCATCTCGCCCGAAGGCCCGGACACCATTTTCGGCAATGCCCCGCGCATCCGCGACTATCCCATTGTCGGCATGTTCAAGATCGGCATGTCGGAGTACGACAAGTCGGTCATCTACATGCCGCTGGCCGAAGCACAGGAGTATTTTGACACCGGCGAAGGCGTTAATGCCATCGAGATCATGGTCGAGGACGCAGACAATGTCGAAACCTTCATGGACCGGCTCAAGCGGCCCGAAAATGCCCACCTGTTGTTTAGGACCTGGAAGCAGGCGAACAGTACGTTGTTTGATGCTCTGAAGGTCGAAAAGAACGTCATGTTCCTCATCCTGACCATGATCATTCTGGTGGCCTCGCTCAATATAATCTCGGGCCTGATCATGCTGGTAAAGGACAAGTCGCACGATATCGCGATCTTGCGCACCATGGGTGCCAGCCGTGGCGGCATTCAGCGTATTTTCTTCATGACCGGTGCGGCCATCGGTGTTCTGGGGACCATCGCCGGTGTGGTGATTGGCGTTCTAATCTGCCTCAATGCGGAAAGCATCCGCCAATTCCTGTCGTGGGTGCTTGGCGTGGTGCTCTTCGACCCCAAAATCTATTACCTGTCGCAGTTGCCGACCAAGTTGGACGTTACGGAAACCGCCAGCGTTGCAATCATGTCCCTGACGCTGTCGTTCCTGGCAACGCTCTATCCGTCCTGGCGCGCCGCCCGGCTCGATCCTGTGGAAGCGTTGCGCTATGAGTGAGGCACCGGCGCTCGCGCTCACCGGCATCACGCGCGTCTTTTCGCAAGGCGCGCAGAAACTGGAAATCTTCTCGGGCCTCGATCTGTCGGTTAAACATGGAGAAATCGTTGCCATCGTCGGCCAGTCGGGCAGCGGCAAATCCTCGCTTTTGCACATTGCCGGCCTGCTGGAGAAACCCAACAGCGGCGCAGTCAGCATCAACGGGCGCGACTGTACCAAACTTGATGACCGTACCCGCACCCGTATTCGTCGCCACGAAATCGGCTTTGTCTACCAGTCACACCATCTACTGACCGAATTTACTGCACTCGAAAACGTCATCATTCCGCAATTGATCGGCGGCGCGAGCCGCGAAGATGGTGGAAAGCGGGCTGCTGGCCTGCTCGGCCGCCTTGGTCTCACCAGCCGGCTCGAACACCGTCCGGCTGAGCTGTCTGGCGGCGAGCAGCAACGCGTCGCCATCGCCCGTGCACTTGCCAATCGGCCTGGATTGTTGCTTGCAGATGAACCGACCGGCAATTTGGACCCGCGCACCGCGGAACGTGTCCATGCCGAATTCATGCACCTGGTTGCTGAAGAGGGTCTTGCCACGCTTGTCGCCACGCACAATTTAGACCTTGCACACAAGATGCATCGCGTGGTGCACTTGGAGGACGGACATCTGAGCGAGTAGGCGAGGCGGGGCAATGAAAGCAGTTTTTAGCGCGGTGCAACTGGGCCATAAGCCCGAGCGGTTTTTGAGCCGGGGCCATATCGTCGATTATCCCGACAAACCCGAACGCGTGCGGATATTGCTGGATGGCGCCCGCGGCGCCGGCGCCGAAGTACATGCCGCCCGCACCTTCGATGATCAGCACATCGCCGCTGTTCACAAATGGCGCTACCTGGAGTTCCTGGAAAAGGCGCACAAACGCTGGCACCGCCCCAAGGGCGCCTTCAACGAAGTCATGCCGAGTGCCCGCCCGGTCGAGCAGCCATCGCGCTATCCGCGTTCCATCATGGGCCGCGCCGGCTGGCATATGACGGATTTTTCCTGTCCGATCGTCGCCGACACCTGGAAAGTCGCCCGCGCATCGGCAGACACCGCGCTCACGGCCGCTGCCATGGTCGCGGAGGGCGAACCGGTGGTTTATGCCTTGTGCCGCCCACCAGGCCACCATGCCTATCAGGAACGGGCCGGCGGCTTTTGTTATCTCAACAATACCGCGATCGCCGCCCAGTACATGCGCAATTCCTATGACCGCGTGGCGATCCTCGATATCGATGTCCACCACGGAAACGGCACCCAGGGCATCTTCTACAAACGCGACGATGTCATGACCGTCTCGGTCCATTCCGACCCAAGGAACTTCTACCCGTTCTTTTACGGCTATGACACCGAACGCGGCAACGGACCGGGCAGGGGCTACAATTTCAACATTCCCTTGCCGCTAAAGAGCGAGGATGAAGTCTGGGCCGGCGCCATCGAATACGCAGTGGAACTTATCAACGAATTCGCGCCCGGCGCCCTGATCGTGGCATTGGGGCTTGATGCCCATGAATCCGATCCCCTGAAAGGTGGCGCAGTGACAACACCCGGATTTGCCCATTTCGCGTCCATCATCTCCAAGTTGGATCTGCCGACGGTCCTGGTCCAGGAGGGCGGCTACATGAACGATGCGCTCGCGGATAACCTGGTCTCATTCCTTAAGGGAATGCATGCCGTTGCGTGAAATTTGTCTGGCTAAGAACCCGCCATGGCCGTTATATTTCCAGAGGTTTGATTGGTTCGATAGTATCCCGATTGACCTGGACTTGATGGGAGTTGTCGACAATGAAGATTCCAATTGTTCGTACTTGTGTGATCGGAGCTTTGGCTTTGCTTGCAGTTGCCGGCTGGACACAGGCGTCGGCTGCAACGGCCGGTCCGAGCTTGACCGGCGAGAAACTGGCAGCCCTGTTGCGGGCCGCCCGGACGGTTATTTCGGGCCATCAGGCTCTGATCAATGATGCCTCAATCGGTGACAAAGGTCTGAGCGGTGAGCGAATTGCCGGGGAAACAATCGCACTTTACGCACAACGTGTCGGCAGCAAGCCGCTGGATGGTGATCTTTCAGCCCGTGAGGACAAGTTGCTGCGTGCCCAGTTGGCCGCAATTACCGAAGTCGTTGACGAGCATCAGGTCGACATCAACAAGAAAGGCGTTGGCCTGAAGGGCTTCATCCCGGCTGTATTTGCGCGGTTGGTGAATGAGAGATACCTGGAAAAAGTCGGCGATCTTGCCCGTATAAAAGTCACCGCACCGCTTCATCTCGTACGCAATCGGCGCGCGCGCCCGGATGACTGGGAACGCGATGCAATCGAGACCATTCTATCGTCAACGGAATGGACCAAAGGCAAAACCTATTCGCAGGAACTGACCTTTGAAGGCAGGCCGGCCTTGCGCATGTTGTTGCCAGAATATTATTCCAAATCGTGCCTGACCTGTCACGGCGGCCCCAAGGGTGATCTCGACATCACAGGTTATCCAAAAGAAGGCGGCAAGGAGAATGATTTGGCAGGCGCAATCAGTATTGTAATATTTGAGTGATGGCCGGCGCCGCGGACAGCGAAGCGCCCGGCGCACAAGCGTGGTTCGATCTGACCCGGTATTCGATTGCCCAGCGCATTATCGGGTTAACCAGCATCCTGTTCGGCATACTCCTTGTTTCCGGCTTCATGTTCGTCAAGGACCTGCGTGAGACCGCCCAGCGGACCCAGGACACCAAGATCAAGATCAGGACTCAGGAAGCGGCTTCAGCCGCACACACTGAATTCGGCAACCTGCGTTACTGGCTGACTGATCTGTCAGTCAGCCTGTTGATGAATTCCGAGCACAATGCGCAAGGCGCCTGGGAACGTTTCAAGACCCGCATCGATGAAATTGCGCCCTATTCGCCGGAAGTTGCCGAGAAAGCCAAAAAAGGAGCCGAGAACTATCGTGTAAAGGCCCTGGAAGCGGCAGATGCTTTCACGGACAAGAAGCGGGTTATCGGCAACGCATTGCTGGTCGAAGCGCGCACTCACAGCCAGGCTGTCGACAAGGCTCTTGACGATCTGGTGACACAGCTGAACGCGGAAGTGATAGCGGATCAAAGTGCGACGGTAAGGCAGGCTCAAACGGCCGAGAATTCGGCGACCATGGCTATGGCGGTTATCGTATGTCTGGGACTGCTGATGACATATCTGGTGTTGCGATCGATTGTCGGCCCCTTGCGACGCGTCGATACGGCCATGGCTGCAGTGTCCCGGGGCCAGTTCGATATCGATATCCCGAAGGAGAGCAGTGACGAAATTGGCCGTATGGCGGGGACCCTGCGGTTGTTGCGCGACAGCCAGATTGAACTTGATAAGGCGCGGCGTGAAGCCGAGGCGGCCAACAGCACCAAGAGCCAGTTCCTGGCATCCATGAGCCACGAACTGCGCACACCGCTGAACGCAATTATCGGCTACAGCGAAATGCTCACCGAAGATGCACAGGAGTCAGGCCAGCTCGAATCGATCCCGGATCTTGAGAAAATACTGTCAGCGGGCAAACATCTGCTGTCGTTGATCAATGACATTCTTGACCTGTCGAAAATTGAAGCCGGCAAGATGGAACTTTTTGTCGAGGACTTTGATCTTGAGGAGGCTCTCGCAGGAGTGTCCAGTACGGTGAAGCCGTTAATGGAGAACAAGGCAAACCGGTTCGTGACAGATGTGCAAGGTCCAATCGGCAAGATGACAACGGACCTCACAAAACTTCGTCAGATCCTGTTTAATCTGCTCAGCAACGCGGCCAAGTTTACCGAAAACGGCACCATCACGCTAGCGGTCAGGCAAAAGCGCAAGAACGGCCGCGAAGTGATCGAATTTGCTGTCAAGGACACGGGGATCGGATTGACGGCAGAACAAACCGGCAAATTGTTTCAGGCTTTTACGCAAGCCGAAGCCTCCACCTCCCGCAAATATGGTGGCACTGGTCTCGGCCTGGCATTGTCTCGCCATTTCTGCGAGATGCTGGGTGGTACGATTTCGGTCGAAAGCGAGCCGGACAAGGGATCGACATTTCTCGTTGTTCTTCCACGCACACTTGTTGATGCCGCAATGGACCAATCCAGCGCGACACAGGATACCTTGGATGCATCTAGCCGCAAAATTCTGGTGGTTGATGATGACGAAACGGCAAGAACAACGATGGCCCAGGCGATCCGGGGCGCTGGCTATGTCGTTGAGCAGGCCAAAGACGGGCGGGAATGCCTGGATGCCGTTCAGGCGTTTCGCCCCGATGCAATCGTTTTGGACATCATCATGCCACGGCTTGATGGTTGGAATGTTCTGCGCACTCTGAAGGAAGATCCCGAACTGTGCGATATTCCGGTCATTCTGGCATCGGTTCTTGCCGACAAGGAGATGGGCTACGTGTTTGGCGCTGTCGAATACCTTATGAAGCCGTTCGATCAAAGCCAGTTGATCTCAACGCTGCTTTCGGTCTTCGATGAAGGCGAGCCGCGCGATGTCTTGATTATTGATGACGACAAGAGCGCGCGCGAGTTATCGCGGCGCATCCTGACCAAGCTCGGCTGGCGGGTCTTTGAAGCGGCAGACGGTTTGAAAGGGCTTGAGAGCATGTCCCGCCACAAACCGGCATTGGTCCTCCTCGATCTGATGATGCCCAGAAAAAATGGTTTTGAAGTGCTGCAAGACATGCAAGCCGACCCCGACTTACAGGACATCCCAGTGATAATTCTGACTTCGAAGTCTCTGGACAAGGAAGAAATCAGTTGGTTGAATCGGCACACCTCGAACCTTGTGCACAAGGGCACGACAGCCCGGGTCGACTTGATCAAGGCAATAGAAGCCCATCTTGAATTTCAGCCCGGACCAGATTGACCATGGCCAGAATACTGATTGTCGAAGACAACGAAATGAACCGCGATATGCTTTCGCGCCGGCTGACCAAACGTGGGCATGAAGTGTTCATTGCAGAAGACGGGCAGGCAGGTTTGGATGAAACCAGGGCGCTGTTGCCGGACCTGGTTTTGATGGACATTAGCCTGCCGGTCATTGATGGTTGGGAGGCAACAAGAGCGCTGCGAGCTGACCCGGCCACCCAATCCATACCCATTATAGCTCTTACCGCACACGCCATGCCCGGCGACAAGGACAAGGCTCTGGCGGCAGGTTGTAGTGACTATGATACCAAACCCATTGAACTGCCCAGACTGCTTGAAAAAATCAATGCCTGTCTCGGCAGTTCCTGAAATATCGGTTGGATAATCATTCGATGGGTCGTGAAGACACCAAATGGGGCAATGCTATACAAACCGCGGCCGACGCCCTGGCCGAACCCGCTCGCGTGATGCTGGGGTACCAGGATCTGGTCGTTGAACATATCAACGCGCTCGGATTGATGGAGTTGGCACCCGATGCCGATCGGGTGCAAAGCGCCGCCCGAGAGTTGAACGACATGATTGACCAGGTGCAAAAGGGTGAATGGAAAGTCGACGGCAAGGACAGCCCAACGGCGATTGAGGCACGGATCCGGCACGATCTGCGGACCCCGCTAAATGCAATTCTCGGCTATTCTGAAATGGTGCTTGAAGAGCTGGAGGACGCCGCGCCGAAAGCGCTTGTTCAGGATATCATGCTGGTCTTGGCGTATGCACGCCAGTTGCTTGGTGAAATCGAGCAAATCCGTGTCGTATTGGAACCGCCGGCCAATGATGTCGATGAAGGCACGCCACAGTCGTCGCAAAGCGTTGTTTCTTCGCTGGTTAAACGCTCGCAAGGTCCATCTGAGCATGGTGTACCGAGAGAAACCGGGCGTATCCTGGTTATCGACGACATTGCATCAAACCGCGAGCTCCTGGAAAGGCGGCTTGGCCGCGACGGGCATGATGTCAGCACGGCTGGCTCGGGTAGAGAGGCATTGCGCGTCCTTGAGGGTAAGGAGTTCGATCTGGTCCTGCTTGATGTTCTCATGCCCGATATGAATGGACTGGAGCTGCTGGAACGGATGAAATCGGAGCCGAGGTGGCGGGGTATTCCGGTCATCATGATTTCCGGCTTGAAGGAGAACGACGCCGTAGTCCGGTGTATTGAAGAAGGAGCAGAAGACTATTTGCCCAAGCCTTTTGATCCGGTCCTTCTGCGCGCAAGGATTGCCGCCAGTCTTGAGCGCAAGCAATGGCGCGACCGCGAGCAGCGGTATCTGCAGCGTATCGAGTATGAAAAAGACCGGGCGGACGCGCTGTTGGCTGCAGTGCTGCCTAGGCAGATCGTGACACGTCTGAATTCAGGCGAGAAGGTCATTGCCGATCGTATGGACGAGGCAACAATTCTGTTTGCCGACATCGTCGGCTTCACGCCATTGGCCGCGCAACTGCCGCCGGACGAGATCGTTGAACGGTTGAGTATGGTGTTCAATGCCATTGACCAACTTGCGGTGCAGCATGGCGTGGAAAAAATTAAAACGATTGGCGATGCTTATATGGCTGCAGCCGGCGTGCCAGATCCCAATCCGCAAAGCGCTTCGACAATGGTAGGGTTTGCCTGCGACATGTTGAGTGTCGCACGCGATATTGACTCTGAATTCCGGTTCCGTGTCGGCATTCATACAGGCCCCGTCGTTGCCGGACTGATCGGTGATAGCCGCTTCATCTATGATGTTTGGGGCCACACCGTGAATGTCGCCAGCCGGCTGGAGGCCTATGGCACGCCGGATCGCATAATGGTTTCTGACGCCACTTACATGCGTCTGGGCGGCCGATATGAAGCCGAACCCAAGATCATGATGCAGGTAAAAGGCGCTGGCGAGATCGCCACCTACACGCTGTCATGACCATCACCTTATTCAGCTGCAGCGGCGCTATTGGCTGAAACCAGTTCCGTCAGGCAATCGTCGGCCAACGGCTCGATCGGAGCAAAATCACGGTGGGCGATCCATTCGGGACGCTTGAACTGCCGGATGTGGTTGTCGACATGGCACAGCGACAGATAGACGATCGTGCGGTTGAGTGGTGAAATGTTGGGCGGGCTCGCATGCACCAGCAGGGATGAAAACATCAGCATGCTGCCGGCCGGCCCGGTCGGGGCGACACAGCCGCCGCGCTCGGCAAGTTTAGTGACCGTCTCCCGGTCCAGCGTCCAGAGTGGATAGCTGGTCGTTTCCACATCGTGTCCGGCATCGATGACACCCTGCTTGTGGCTGCCGGGAATGAACAGCAGCGGGCCGTTGGCCGCCGTCACATCGTCGATGAATACCGCGATGTTCATCGCCCTGGGTTCCGGCATCAGATCGTCGCGGGCCCAGGTGCCGTAGTCCTGATGCCACTGCCAAACATCGCCATCGAACGCCGCCTTGGCGTTGATTTTGTATTGATGCATGTAGACCGGCCCGCCAAGCAATTGCATGACCGGCTCGATCATTCTGGGATGTGCGCCCAGGCGGCGAAACGCTTCGTTGTAGGTGTGGGCTGCAAAGGCGGTGCGCGCAACGCCGGATTTCTCGCGGATGACTTCCTCGCGGTCCATCGCATAAACCTTATCGGCCTCAGCCCGCAGCATGGCCGCTTCCTGCGGGTTAAACAGCCCGGGCAGGAACAGATAGCCTTCTTGGTCGAATTGCTGGAGTTGTTCTGCGGTGAATTCCATCAAGCTCTCCTGTCGATCTTTTACCACCTTATAGTACGCCGATACACGGCTGCCGCATAGAACCTTGAACTCGAGATTGTTGAAACTGGTGAGAGTTCAGATGCCTTGCCGCCTACAACCCGCTAAACTCCCCTCATGAGCGATTCCGCATCGGCCCAGGCTGTCAACTTCATCCATCTGCATGTCCATTCGGCCTATTCCCTGTCCGAGGGCGCCTTGCCGATTGCCCGCATGGCCGAGCTTGCCAAAGCCAACCAGATGCCGGCACTGGCAATTACCGACACCAACAACCTGTTTGGCGCGCTGGAATATTCCGAAGCGCTCGCCAAGGCCGGCATTCAGCCGCTGATCGGTTGTGCGATCCAGGTTGATCTCATCGGGCCGGATCCCGACCCGCACAAGAACACCGCGCCGGCGCAGGACCGCTCACATCTCGTACTCATCGCCAAGGATGAATTGGGTTACCGCCACCTGATGAAACTGAGCAGTCATCTGTTTGCCCAAGGCCAGGAAAGCGGCCATCTGCACATCGATGTTGAGCATCTGCAAGCATATTCAGCCGGTTTGATCTGCCTGACCGGCGGCCCCGACGGGCCTGTCAATCAGGCCCTGGTGCAGGGCCAGTTGCCGCTCGCCCGCAAGCACCTTGAAGTGTTGCATGCCACGTTTGGCGACCGGCTCTATGTCGAATTGCAGCGACACGCAATGAACGATGAGCAACTCGCTGAGCCGCATCTGATCGATCTGGCATATGAATTGGAACTGCCGCTGGTCGCCACCAACGAGGCTTATTTCGCCACCGCCAATGATTTCGAGGCGCATGATGCCCTGTTGTGCATCGCTGACGGCCAGGTAATCGCCGCCGATGATCGCCGGCAGGTCACGCCGGAGCACTATTTCAAATCGGCCCAGGAAATGGCGACTTTGTTTGCCGATATTCCAGAAGCAATCGAGAACACCGTCGAGATCGCCAGACGCTGCAGCTATCGTCCGGTGCCGCGTGATCCGATCCTGCCGAAATTCTCAACCTCCGAACGCGAGATTGCCGATGAGGCGGCCGAGTTGCGCGCGCAGGCAACACAAGGCCTTAAAGACCGGCTGGCATTTCACGGCTGCACGCCGGGCTTTGAGCCGGACGATTATTTCAAGCGCCTGGAATATGAACTCGACATCATCATCCGGATGGATTTTCCCGGCTACTTCCTGATCGTTGCCGACTTCATCAAGTGGTCGAAGGACAAGGGCATCCCGGTCGGGCCCGGCCGTGGCTCTGGCGCCGGTTCGGTGGTTGCCTGGTCATTGACCGTGACCGACCTTGATCCCTTGCGCTTCAATCTGATCTTTGAACGCTTCCTCAACCCTGAACGTATCTCGATGCCGGATTTCGACATCGATTTCTGTCAGGATCGCCGCGATGAGGTGATCGATTACGTTCGCCAAAAATACGGTGAGGACCAGGTCGCCCAGATCATCACCTTTGGAAAACTGCAGGCGCGCGCAGTGTGCCGCGATGTCGGGCGGGTTCTGCAGATGCCCTATGGCCAGGTCGACCGGCTGTCCAAGCTGATCCCCAACAACCCGGCCAATCCGGTCACTCTGGCTGAAGCCATCGCCATCGAGCCGCGGCTTGCCGAAGAGCGCGACCGCGAGGAAATTGTCGCGCGCATGCTGGAGATCGGCCTCAAGCTGGAGGGCCTGTACCGGCACGCCTCGACACATGCCGCCGGTGTCGTCATTGCCGACCGCCCGCTTGATGAGCTGGTCCCGGTCTACCGCGATGCCAACTCGCCAATGCCGGTCACCCAGTTCAACATGCAGCTGGTTGAAAAGGCCGGGCTGGTCAAGTTTGACTTTTTGGGGCTCAAAACCCTCACCGTCCTCGACAAGGCGGTCAAACTGGTCGCCAAGCGTGACATCGCCATTGAGCTGTCCAATCTGCCGCTCGACGATACAAAGACCTTCGAGATGCTGAGCCGGGCGGAGACGATCGGCGTGTTCCAGCTGGAAAGCTCCGGCATGCGCGACCTGACCCGCAAGTCGCAGCCGGCCAATATCGAGGACATCATCGCTATCGTCGCGCTGTACCGGCCGGGCCCGATGGAGAACATCCCCAAGTACATCGCTTCGAAGAAGGGCGAGGAACAGCCGGAATTCCTGCATGAACTGGTGACGCCGATCACCGCCGATACCTATGGCGTCATTATCTACCAGGAACAGGTGCTGCAGATTGCCCAGGTGCTGGCCGGTTATTCGCTGGGTGAAGCCGACATCCTGCGCAAGGCCATGGGCAAGAAGATCAAGGCCGAGATGGACCAGCAGCGCGAACGGTTCGTGACCGGTGCCGTCGACAAAGGGGTCGACAAGAAGCAGGCCTCATTCATCTTCGATCTGGTGGCCAAGTTCGCCGGCTACGGCTTCAACAAGGCGCACTCGGCCTGCTATGCGCTGCTTGCCTACCAGACCGCCTATCTGAAGGCGCATTATCCGGTTGAATTGATCGCTGCCTCAATGACGCTCGATCTGGGCAACACCGACAAGCTGCAGGTGTTCCGCCGCGAAGCTCAGCGCATGTCCATCGGCATCATGCCGCCCGACATCAATCAATCGGGCAGCGAGTTTGAAGTTCATGACGGCAAGATCGTCTATGCGCTGTCCGCCTTGAAGAATGTCGGCCGCGCTGCGGTTGAGCATATCGTCGCCTGCCGGGATGACGAGGGGCCTTTCACCTCGCTGGGCAATTTTGCCCGTCGCATCGATCCGCGTACCGTCAACAAGCGCGCACTGGAAAGCATGGCAAAGGCCGGTGCCTTTGATAGCCTCAACCCGAACCGCGCCCAGGTGCTGGCCGGCGTTGAGACCATCATCGGTCTTGCCAACCGGACCAGCGCGGAGGCAGCAACCGGCCAGGACAGCCTGTTTGGTAACGATGAAGCAGGCCAGGCGGATGAATTGCCTCTGGCCATCGTTGAGGCCTGGTTGCCGATGGACCGTCTGGGGCATGAATTCGATGCGATCGGGTTTTATTTGTCCGGCCACCCGCTCGATGACTATGAAGACTCATTGCGCAAGCTTGGCGTGGAGAACTGGCTTACATTCCAGCAAAAGGCCCTAACCAAGGGCGCCACCGCAGCAAAATTGGCCGGCACCGTCACCTATCGCCAGGAACGGCGTTCAAAATCGGGCAATCGCTTTGCCTTCATCGGCTTTTCCGATCCATCGGGCCAGTTTGAATCGATCTGCTTTTCAGAACTCCTGGCCCATGCCCGCGACGAGTTGGAGCCGGGCAGAGCGCTGATCCTGCGCGTCGAGGCCGACGTGGAGGCTGAAGAAGTCAGGTTGCGTCTGGCCGGTGTCGAGCCGCTTGATAAAGCGACTGCAAATATCGCAACCGGCCTGGAGATATTTGTGCAGGACGCAGCGCCTGTCGACAGCATCTCCAAACGCCTGACCAACGGCGGCAAGGCCCGGGTCAACCTCATCCTGCAGCCGGCAGATGCGCCCGAGGTTAAAATTGCGCTCGGCAACAAATTCACGGTAACCCCGCAGATCAAGGCGGCGATCAAGGCGATTGACGGGGTCAGGGACGTGCAGGACCTGTAGCGCCACCTGGGTTGATGCCAATTGCAGTGTCGCAGGTCAGAGTGGGGGTATTGCATTCCCCCGGGCATGGGCCTATAAGCCGTCTCGCAAATCCACACACGCGGATCTGGTTGCATCGCATGGCGTTTTTTCAGCGCCCACATAGCGGTCTGACCGTCCGGTGCCAGTCTGACTGGTGACAATTCGCGTGGAGGTATAACCGGTAAAGGAGACTAAAGGCATGGCATTGCCTGATTTTTCAATGCGCCAGCTGCTTGAAGCGGGCGTTCACTTCGGCCACCAGAAGCACCGCTGGAACCCCAAGATGGGTTCATACATCTTTGGTGTTCGCAATGGCATTCACATCATCGATCTGGCACAGACCGTGCCACTGCTGCATCAGGCGCTTGTAACCATCAGCGATGTCGTCGCCGGTGGCGGGCGTGTGTTGTTTGTCGGCACCAAACGGCAAGCTGCCGAACAGGTCGCATTATCAGCACGCAACTCGGCGCAGTATTTCATCAATTCGCGCTGGCTTGGCGGCACGCTGACCAACTGGAAGACAATTTCTCATTCGATCAAGCGTTTGCGCGAGCTCGAAGAGCTGTTGTCCAAGGAAGCACAGGGCTTCACCAAACGTGAGCAGCTCAGCCTGACGCGTGAGATGAACAAGCTGGAACAGGCACTGGGCGGTATCAAGGATATGGGTGGTATCCCGGACGTGATGTTCGTGGTTGATACCAACAAGGAACAGATCGCCATCAAGGAAGCCAATCGTCTCGGCATTCCCGTCATCGCGATTTTGGATTCCAATTCAGATCCTGCAGGCGTTGATTATCCAATTCCCGGTAACGATGACGCTGGACGCGCCATCGGCCTCTACTGTGATCTGGTTTCAAAGGCTATAATCGACGGCATTTCTCGCGGCCAGTCATCTGAAGGCATTGATATTGGCGCAGCAGAAGAGCCCGTTGCAGAAGTTGTCGAGGAACCGGCAGCCGAAGAAGCTGCCCCAACAGAAGCCGCCCCGGCGGAAGCCGCCCCGGCAGAAGCCGCCCCGGCAG
>JABDJG010000346.1 GCA_013002595.1 Hyphomicrobiales bacterium
TCGGCCATCATTTGTCAAAATGCGCCTGCGGCAGCGCAACCGCAAGGCTTTGAACAAGATCAGTTTGTCGCGGGCGCTCGATTTGTTAGAAGACAGTCCAGAAAGGGGTTTCAAACATGTCATATACGCAGATTACCCTTGAGATTGCCGACGATGTGACTGTGCTGACGCTGAACCGGCCGGACAAGCTCAACTCCATGACCGCCAAGATGCACGAAGAGATCAGGGCTGCTCTGGCTGAGATCGATGCTGCGGGCGTGCGCGCTATGGTGCTGACCGGCGCGGGCCGTGGATTTTGTGCCGGCCAGGACCTCGGCGATCTCGATATGTCGAAGGACCTGTCCTACACACTGGAACGTGATTTCAACCCGCTGATGAAGTGGATCAAGCGGGCGCCGTTCCCCGTGATTTGCGCCGTCAATGGCATTGCGGCGGGCGCCGGCGCCAACCTTGCGCTCGGCTGTGATATCGTATTGGCAGGGAAATCGGCCAGTTTCCTGCAGGCGTTTGCCAAGATCGGCCTCATTCCCGATGCAGGCGGCACCTGGTCCATGACACATCTGGCAGGGCCGGCGCGGGCCCGCGGCATGGCCATGCTGGCTGAGCCGGTGAGTGCCGATCAGGCACTTGACTGGGGGCTGATCTGGAAGGTCGAGGAGGACGATGCCCTTGCTGCGAATGCCCACAAACTGGCCCGCCACATGGCAACACAGCCAACAGCGGCCTTTGCCCGTATAAAGCAGGCGATAGAGGCCGCGGCATTGAACAGTTTCGATGATCAGCTGGAGCTGGAGGGCAAAATGCAAAGCGCATCTTCAAGCACGCATGATTTCAAGGAAGGCGTTCAGGCGTTTCTTGAAAAACGTAAACCGGATTTCAAGGGCTGCTGAGCAAAGGTCCCCTCATGTCAACAGCTCTCAGACAGGCGGTGTCTGCACCGCGCGCGGTAATGTGGACGTGTTTCGGCATCATTGTACTGGGTGCCTGGTTTTATCTGGCTGCAATCTCACCGCAAACCGCAGGCGACAGCCTTGCAGGCGACCTGTTGCGCTCGTTGTGCCTGACCGACGGCGATCCCTGGAGCCGGCGCAGCCTGACCGCGGCAATGGTGATGTGGTCGTCGATGATCCTGGCCATGATGCTGCCGACCGCCGCACCGATGATGTCGACGTATATGGACATTGCCGAAGCGGCACACGAAAAGTCGATGCATGCGGTTTCGCCGGTGGTGCTTGCGGCGGGATACCTGACGGTCTGGATCATGTTTTCGGTTGCAGCGACGTTTTTGCAGGCCTGGTTGCAATCCCGGGCCATGCTGACGGCAGATGAAGCGCTTGCCCGGCCAGGCGTTGCGGCGCTTGTCCTGATCGTGGCGGGAGCATACCAGTTCGCGCCGTTAAAACACGCCTGTCTCAACAAATGCGCCCACCCGATGCCGTACTTTTTGGGTAACTGGCGCGATACCGTGCCGGGGGTGTTCAGGATCGGGCTTGCCCAAGGCGGATACTGCGTTGCATGCTGTTGGGCCCTGATGTCGGTGATGTTCGTGACCGGCCTGATGAATCTTTTCTGGATGGCTGTTATCGGAATAGTCATGATTATCGAGAAAACTGTTGCAGAACCAAAGCCTTGGTCTTATGGGGCAGGGGCAATTTTAATAAGCACGGGCGCGGTGATCGTCGCCCGGTTTGGTTTGTGAGTGGAGGAAAGTCATATGGCTGGGATAAAGCCTTGGTACATCAAGGGTGAGTTGATGTTGTCGTGCAATTGCACGGTGTTCTGTCCGTGTGTGGTTTCACTGGGCAAGCATCCGCCGACTGAAGGCTATTGCCAGACCTGGGGCGGTGTGCGTATCGACCACGGTCAATACGGCGATGTCGATCTTTCCGGTCTCAATATGGGGCTGATCATCGAAATCCCCGGCATGATGAGCCGCGGCAAGTGGACCGCCGGTGTCTATATCAGTGAAGAGGCTGACGTTTATCAGGTCAAGGCGCTGACCAAGATCATGAGCGGCAAGGCACGCGGCACGACCCACGTCCTGTCGATACTGGTCGCCAATTTCCTCGGCGTGTTTCAAAAGCCGATCACCTATGAAGTGGACGGCAATACCCGCCGGTTCAGTATTCCCAAGGTCATCGATGGCGAGATCGAACCGATCCCGGGTCAAAACGGCCAGCACACGACCATTGAAAACTCACAGTACTGGATCGCCCCGCAGATCATTGTAGCGCAGGCTAAACGCAGCAAGTTCCGGGCATTCGGCCGCAATTGGGACTTCCAGGGGCGCAGTGCAGAGATCTGCGAGCTGGACTGGAAGGGGCCGTGATCCCAAATGGGATTGCAACGCTGATCCGATGAAACTCACATCTCCTCATCCCGGCTTTTCCCGGGATGTTGGTTTGTATACGTTACTCCGGCAAGGTTGCCTGCATCGACGGGCGCTGCGAGAACGTGTCGTAGAATGCTGTGAGCTTGTCACGTCCTTCACGCCAACCCCAGTCAGGCCATCTGAAATCGAGATATCCAAGAACCGCGGCTATGCATATTGAACCGAGATCGACTTGGGCCAGGTCGTCATCGGACTTGGCTTCCAGCACGTCGAGAGCCGAATTGATGCGGGTGGTCTGACGCTCAATCCAGTCTGGCCAGCGTAAGTCTTCCGGCCGCAGTGCAGTCTCGTAGCGCAGCGAGACGCCGGCATCTGCGATACCAAGGGCTGTCGACTGGACAGTGAGGATACGGAACCGGTTGACCGGTTCATCCGGCAGGAGTTCCTTGTCACCGGCGTGGTGGACGAGATACTCGCAGATGACCCGGGAATCGTGCAGGGCATGGCCGTGATCTGTCATCAGGGTTGGAATTTTGCCAAGCGGATTATCGCTGGCAACGGCACCATGCACCTCGATAGGCAAGAAAACGCCGGTATCGATCAGCTCTATATCGTCGGTCAGGTTCAGTTCATGGGCGGTGATCCGAACCATGCGCACAAATGGCGAAGCCGGGTTGTGGTGCAACTTCATTGAGTTTCCAGGTCCTATTCGTTCAGTGGCGAATGAGTGTTCAGGCCAGGCGATTTCTCTGCCAATGTATACCAGGCAAGGATATCTGTAATGGTGATATTCTGCTGATTGGAAATATCAAGCACACCTCATGGCCCGACAGCGGCTCACCACAGCTGAGGCACAAAAATGCCCCGGCACAACATGTCCCGGGGCAGGTCTTTCAGAGATGTGTAGATTCAGGTGATCAGTTGGGTTGCGGCACGATGCGCAGATAGGGCTTTGGTGCCTTCCAGCCATCGGGATAACGCTTTTCAGCCTCTTCATTGTTTACCGCCGGTACGATGATGACGTCTTCACCCTGCTGCCAGTTGACCGGCGTTGCGACCTGATGGTTGGCGGTGAGCTGGCATGAATCCAGCACCCTCAGAATCTCATCAAAATTGCGGCCGGTGCTCATCGGATACGTGATGATCAGTTTGATCTTCTTGTCCGGTCCGATGATGTAACAGTTGCGTACTGTTGCATTGTCAACCGCAGTACGGCCCTTGGCCTCACCTTTGGCATTGGGGTGGATCATGCCGTAGAGCTTGGACACGTTGAGGTCTTCATCGCCGATCATCGGATATGACACGGCACAGCCCTGCACATCCTTGATGTCTTCCTTCCAGCGATGGTGATCGTCAACCGAATCGACGCTCAAGCCGATGATCTTGCAGTTGCGGCGTTCGAATTCCGGCGCCATCTTGGCAACAAGGCCGAGTTCAGTCGTGCAGACCGGCGTAAAGTCCTTGGGATGCGAAAACAGCACGCACCAGCCATCGCCGATCCAGTCATGAAAATTGATTTCGCCTTCGGTCGTGTTTGCAGTGAAGTCTGGAGCGGTATCGCCCAATTGTACGGTCATGAGGGACCTCCCTTTTTTTCAGGCCCGATGCAGCCCCCAATAGACAACTTTTACCATATTACGGCTCTATTTTGTAGAGAGCCCGCAGGGCAATTCTGCAAGATTAGGCGAACTGCCAATGGCATGTGAAAGCCATATGCGGTTACAATGGTCTTCCAGTTATCTCATAGCAACCGGGGAGCCGTAAAAATGGGACTGTTCAGTTTTATCAAATCCGCAGGCAAGAAGTTGGGTATCGTGAGTGAAGATGAGGCACCGAGCGCGGAAGCGCTCAAGGCTGAACTCGATTCTCACAACCTGGGTACCGACAACATCACTGTCGAGGTCGAGGGTGACAAGGCCGTGATCAAGGGCGATGCCGCCGACCAGTCAACGCTCGAAAAAGCCATCATTGCTGTGGGCAACACCTTGGGTATTTCAAAGGTGGAATCGGCCGTATCGGTGCCTGATTCCAAGGAGCCGACCTTCCACACCGTCAAGAAGGGCGACAATCTTTGGAAAATTGCAGAGGCCAACTATGGCAAAGGCAAAGGGGGCAAATACACCGTGATCTTTGAGGCCAACAAGCCGATGTTGAGCGATCCCGACAAGATCTATCCCGGCCAGGTCTTGCGCATTCCTGACCTGGATTGAATTGACAACGCATCTGCAGACAAGGCCGGGCATCAACCCGGCCTTTTTTGTCAGGGCCTTGTGATGTTGCAGGTCACAGATCTCATCCGCGCCGGGGTTGGCCCGGTCAGCTTTGGCCTTGAGATGGGGCAATGCCTTGCCGTGACCGGTCCATCGGGCGCCGGCAAGACCTTGTTGTTGCGGGCGATCGCCGATCTCGATCCGAACCAAGGCAGCATTCACTTGAACAGCCAGGAGCGCCGAGCACTGGCGGCACCCCAGTGGCGGACGAAAGTCGGCCTTGTCCCGGCAGAAACCGGATGGTGGGCCGACACGGTCGCAGACCATTTCAGCCGGCCGGACGATGCAGCGCAATTGCTTGAGGCGCTCGGGGTGCCAGGCGATGCACTCAACTGGCAGGTGCAGCGGCTGTCAACGGGCGAGCGCCATCGGCTGGCCATTGCACGGGCACTGCAACTGGAACCCGATGTCCTGTTGCTCGATGAGCCGACCGCGGCACTCGACAAGCAGGCGACACGCAGGGTCGAGACCGTCTTGCGCGGGCAGCTGAAGGCCGGCAAGGCCATCGTCCTGGTGACCCATGATGCGGCGCAGCTCAAACGCCTTGCGCACAGCCAGATTGCATTATCCGGCGGCAAGGCCAGCGCCCAGGAGCCGGTTGGATGAGCCAGTATATCGCGCTCACCTATTGGGATGTCGTGCTGGCGGCGGTTTTTCTTGTTATCAACGGGGCCTTGTCGATCTGGCTCGATTTGCGATTGGAGCGGCAACTGGCGATTGCGGCGATCCGCATGATCGTCCAGCTGATCCTGATTGGGTTTGTTCTCAAAGCCCTGTTTGCAATCTCCTCGCCATGGCTGACCGGCCTTGCTGCCTTGACCATGGGCGCCTTTGCGGGGCGTGAAATCTGGGCCCGCCAGGAAAGGGCGCTTTCGGGCGTATGGGGGTATGGTCTTGGCGGGGCGGCAATGATGTTCGCCGGCGTACTGGTGACGACGATCGCCCTGACGACGCAGATTCAACCTGATCCGTGGTGGACACCGCGTCTTGCCCTGCCGCTGTTCGGCATGATTCTCGGCAACACCATGACCGGGGTCAGCCTGGGCCTCGATACGCTTAACAGCTCGGTTCACCGGGAACGTCCGGCCATCGAGGCGCAACTGCTGCTTGGGGCATCGCGCTGGTCGGCAACAGCGCCGTTCGTGCGCCGGGCGCTGCGCTCGGGCTTCATGCCGATCATCAATGCAATGGCGGCAACCGGCGTTGTCTCGCTACCGGGCATGATGACCGGACAGATCCTGTCCGGCGTCGATCCGACCGAAGCGGTCAAATATCAATTGCTGATCATGTTCCTGATCGGCGGTGCGACCGGCTTCGGGGTGTTGTTGGCCGTGCTCGGCAATATCTGGCGGCTTACCGACGAGCGCCACCGGTTGCGACTGGACAGGTTGCGGGACGCGAAGTGAGTTGACACCGCGTCCCCAGGGCTTGACGCTGGGGTCCAAGATCCCATCAAAAGGGCGGGTTGATTGTCAACTAAACTTGCAGCAACCGCGGTCAAACCCAATTGACAGAATGGAACAAGTGCAAGAGTGGATCCCAGGGTCAAGCCCTGGGAAGTCACTGAAGAAACAGAGCGCAATCAGCTCACTTCAAAGTCAAACCTTGATTCGCTCGCTCTTGGGATCATAGAACGGCTGGAACTGCACCTTGGCCGGGTAGCGTTTCCAGGCGATCTCGACTTCCCAGGTGGCGGCATCGAGCCAGTCCTTGGTGACGCCGTCGGTATTGTGGACATAACCGAGGGCAAGGGATTTCTCGACACGGTGGCCCCAGACGCCTGAAGTCGTCGAGCCGACGCGTTCGCCGTTCCGGTAGATCGGCTCCTCGTGGTACATCAGCGGCGATGTATCGCTGTCATCTGTTAGGGCCAGCGCGATCATGCGCTTGGGGCGGATGTTCGATTCCTTTTGCTTCAAAAGCGCGTCCCGGCCGATAAAGCCGCCCGGCTTGTCCCAGGCAATGGTAAAGCCGAGACCGGCCTCGATCGGGGTGTCCTCATCGGCGATATCGTGGCCGAAGTGACGGTAGCCTTTTTCCAGGCGGCAGTTGTTCATCGTGTGCATGCCGGCCGGCATCAGGCCGTAGGGTGCGCCTGCCTCGACAATCGTATCAAAGACATGGGCGGCAAATTCAGCCGGGATATAGAGCTCCCAGCCCAATTCACCGACATAGGTGATGCGGCTGGCGCGAACACGGGCATAGCCGATTTCAAGCTCACGCGAGCGGCCGAACGGATGTGCCTCGTTGCTGAGGTCTTCACCGGACAGTTTTTCCAGAAGCGCGCGGGAGTTGGGCCCCATCACCGAAAGCATCGGCAGGCCGGAGGTGATGTCGGTTGTGGTGCAGAAGTCATCCTCGCCGATATGGCGCTTGAGCCAGGCCATGTCGCGGATTTGCGGGGCAGCGCCGGTGACGACCATGAACTCGTCTTCGGCGAGCCGTGTGACGGTCAGGTCGGCCTCGATGCCGCCGCGCTCGTTGCACCACTGGGTGTAGACCAGCCGGCCGGGCTCGACATCTACATTGTTGACCGAAACCTGGTTGAGCACTTTCAGCGCATCGCGGCCCTGCACCATGAACTTGGCAAAGCTGGTCTGATCGAACAGGGCAACCTTGTCGCGCAGCGCCTTTGCCTCGGCATCGGCGTACTCGAACCAGTTCTGGCGGCCGAACGAGTATTCATAAACCGGCGCAACGCCCTTGGGCGCGAACCAGTTGGGGCGCTCCCAGCCATTCACCTCGCCAAAGCAGGCCCCCATGTCCTTCAGTCGATCATGGAATGGCGAGCGGCGCACGCCGCGGGCGGTCTCAACCTGATAGTACGGCCAGTGCATGGCATAAAGCAGACCGAGCGATTCAACCGTCCTGTCGTGCAGGTACTTCTTGTTCGACTGGAACGGATGCGTGCGGCGCACATCGACATCGCCGACATCCATGCCGGGATGGCCGTCTTTGAGCCAGTCGGCCAGCACCTTGCCGGCGCCGCCGGAAGACTGGATACCGATCGAGTTGAAGCCGCAGGCAACGAACATGTCTTTGAGGAATGGCGCCTCGCCGAGATAATAGCGGTCATCGGGCGTGAAGCTTTCCGGACCGTTGAAGAACAGCGCGATGCCGGCGGTCTCAAGGAGCGGCATGCGTTCGATGGC
>JABDJG010000372.1 GCA_013002595.1 Hyphomicrobiales bacterium
GGATCTGGGTATTTGCACCTATGCCGATGAAGCGAGGTTTTTCAGCTATCGGCGCACGACGCATCGCGGCGAACCGGATTATGGCCGGCAATTGTCGGCGATCATGATTGCGCAATAAGGGACAAACGGATGGCACTTCATTTTGAATCGAAGGAATACAGGGCGCGCGTGCGCAAAGTCCTGAAATCACTGCACGAGCAAAAACTCGATGGCCTTTTGATGTTCAATCAAGAGAGCATGTATTATCTGACAGGGTACGACACCTTCGGATTCTGCTTTTTTCAGTGTCTTTATCTGGGTGCCGACGGCCGCATGGTATTGCTAACGCGGCTGCCGGACCTGCGGCAGGCGCAGCATACCTCGAATTTGACCGACATTCGCGTTTGGACCGATGAGAAGGGCGCGCAGCCGGCAACCCAGCTCAAGGACATGCTCAAAAGCCTTGGCGCCGGCCGCAAGCGGCTGGGAATAGAGACCAATGCCTACGGGCTGACGCACTTCAACGGCAAGGCCGTCGATGCGGCCTTATCCGGCTTTTGCAAGCTGATCGAAGCCTCCGATCTTGTCAGCCGGGTGCGTATGATCAAGTCGGATGCCGAACTTGCCTATATCCGCAAGGCCGGGCGGCTGGGCGATGCGGCCCTCAAGGCAGGTATCGAGGCGACCCGGGCCGGCGCCGATGAGGGCGACATTCTGGCTGCCCAGCAGGCTGCAGTCTTTTCCGGTGGTGGGGATTATCCGGGCAACGAGTTCATCATCGGATCCGGGCGCGATGCGCTGTTGTGCCGGTACAAGTCCGGTCGCCGGCGGTTGTCCAAACGCGATCAGTTGACGCTCGAATTTGCCGGTGTCTACCGGCACTATCACGCCGCCTTCATGCGCACGCTAATTATTGGCGAACCCAGGAAACGGCATCTGGCGCTTTATGATGCGGCCCGTGATGCGCTTGTTGCCGTTGAAGGCCAGATGCGCCCGGGACGAACCGCCGGGGATGTTTTTGATGCGCATGCAGAGGCGATGGATGCACATGGCATGAAAGATCACAGGATGAACGCCTGCGGCTATGCGATGGGCGCCAAATTCACGCCAAGCTGGATGGATTTTCCGATGTTTTACCACGGAAATGACGTGAAGTTACGCTCTGGTATGGTGTTCTTTGCCCATATGATCCTGATGGATTCGGACAAGGGGCAAGCAATGACCCTGGGGCGCAGCTACATCATCGGGCGCGGCAAGCCCGAGCCGTTGTCAAAACATTCGCTTAACCTGATCGTGCGTTAATGTGCATAGATGGGGTGACGGCTACCTAGGTCAGGTGGATATCAGGCGTGAATGCGCATCTACATACGGGTTCCGATGCACCGCGAAATGTCATCGTCGGGGTGCTGCTGGCGATGCTGGTGGTATTTCTGCAAGGGTGTGGCGCCAGCAACCAGCCGTTCGCCAAATCCAGCAAACCGAGCGGGCGAACCGCACCGGCGATCACCGTTACCAAGATGAATGGACTGCCGGCCGACAAAGCGCAGCTGATGGTCAAAATGCTGCAAGAATCGGCGGCCAAACGCGACATTGCCATCATTGAGCAGGACCTGCCGGACGCATGGAAGCTGACCGGTGACTTTGTGCCGCAGAGCGAACCGGACGGGACCGTAAAGCTGGTCTATGGCTGGACATTGTGGGACACGAAGTCCCGATCGCTGCATCAGGTCAGCGGGGCCGAACCCTCAGGGCCGGCGGCCGGCAATGCCTGGACGGCGGTTACGCCGGACACATTGCGCCGGGTTGCCGGCTTTACCACCGAAAGCCTGTCCAGCCGAATGGCGCAATTGGGGTTTGCAACGCAAATCGGCGGGCTGATGCCGCCCACACATGCCTATGCGCAGGCAGGGCCGAATGCAGAAAAAGAGCTCGACTTCGAAACGCTCTACGGTCCGCAGACGGCCTCAGTGACACCAGCTGATCCGCAATCCGTGCCCGGTTCGCAAGCCCTGGCGACAGAAGTTGCTGTTGCCCGGGCGCCTGTCGAAGAGACACCAAAGCCCAATCCAAGGCCGACCAGCAAGGCTGCAAAAACGGCTAACAAACAATCAATCCGAGGTGTTGCCGTGACGGGTGTGACCGGTTCACCCGGCAAGGGCAATCAGGAGCTTGCCGCTGCCATGCGGCGCGTACTCAAACAGGCCGGGTGGCCGGTCTACAAGTCGCCGCGCCCAGATGCGCTGACCATTTCCGGCGATGTCGATCTGAGTGCCCGGTCCGGTGCTGCCCAGAAAGTCGCGCTGGCCTGGACGGTGAAGTCGCCTGGCGGCAAGGTCCTGGGGACCATCAGGCAGGCAAATGACGTTCCGGCCGGTTCGCTTGATGCAGGCTGGGGCAAGACGGCAGACTATGCCGCCCAGGCTGGGGCCGAAGGCATCTTCGACCTGGTGAAAAAGCTGAGATAACGGTTGTTTGGCGCATTGTGCGTAATCTTCTTGTGGACCCGCGTCAATCTGATATTGGCAATGTTCGGGCCGCGTTGCTATAGACCGGCTACAACAGGGGAAGAGAGCGTGGTTCGTATTTGAAACATGCTCGGGCAAGCAGAGTTCCCTTTTGGAACTTGATCGGGATCAGCCATCATGAAACTGGTAGCAGGCAACTCGAACCGCCCGATGGCAGAAGCCATTGCGGCCAGTCTCAATACACCTTTGACAAAGTGCAATGTCCGCCGGTTTGCGGATATGGAAGTCTTTGTCGAGATTGAGGAAAACGTGCGCGGCGATGATGTCTTTGTGCTGCAGTCGACCTCGTTTCCAACCAATGACCATTTGATGGAACTGCTGATTATCATCGATGCGCTGCGACGGGCATCGGCGCGGCGGGTGACGGCAGTCATACCGTACTTCGGCTATGCCCGGCAGGACAGAAAGCCGGGACCGCGAACGCCGATATCGGCCAAGCTGGTGGCTAACCTGATTGAGCGGGCCGGTGCCGACAGGGTCATGACCGTCGACCTGCACGCCGGCCAGATCCAGGGTTTCTTTGATATTCCGACCGACAATCTGTTTGCCGCGCCGGTCATGATGCGCGACATCCAGGACAAGTACGACTGCAACAAAGTCGTTGTGGTATCGCCAGACGTTGGCGGCGTGGTGCGTGCGCGTGGCCTTGCCAAGCGGATCAATACACCGCTGGCGATCGTCGACAAACGCCGCGACCGGCCAGGCGAATCCGAGGTGATGAACATCATCGGCGACGTGAAGGGCCATTCGTGCATTCTGCTTGATGACATCGTCGATTCGGGCGGTACGTTGTGCAACGCTGCCGATGCGCTGCTTGCGCAGGGTGCAACCGATGTTTCGGCTTATCTTTCTCATGGTGTTCTGTCGGGTGGAGCCGTTGCCCGCATTACCGCTTCCAAGATCAAGGAAATGGTGGTGACGGATTCCATCATGGCGACGGAAGCGGTTCGGGTGTCGCGCAACATCCGGGTTCTGTCGATTGCACCGCTGATCGGTGAGGCAATTGCGCGTACGGCACGCGAGGAATCTGTTTCCAGCCTGTTCCATTGATCAAGCCGGCTTAATTTGATTTCAATCAAGGGACAGTTCGCTGGCCTGCGCTTTATAAGATCAGCCATTGCAGCTTGGCGCGTTGGTTCGCATAATGGCGCGCGACGAAGCATCCAAAACTTGCGATCGAGGGGAGGTCGATTTTCGATATGACTGAGAGCCACGTTTACAAGGTACCTGCGGCCTGGAGCAGGAAGGCGCACGTCAACAACACCGAGTACACCAAGATGTACGACGCATCGGTCAAGAACCCGGACAAGTTCTGGGCCAAGCACGGCAAACGTATTGACTGGTTCAAGCCCTATAAGAAAGTCCGGAATGTCGACTACGGATATCCGAACGTTTCGATCAAGTGGTTCGAAGACGGGGTCACCAATGTTGCTTACAATTGTATCGACCGGCATCTGAAGAAACGCGGCAATCAGACGGCGATTATCTGGGAAGGCGACAACCCCTACGACGACAAGAAGATCACCTACAACGAGCTTTATGATCATGTGTGCCGCATGGCCAACGTGATGAAAGCACATGGCGTGAAGAAAGGTGACCGGGTCACCATCTACATGCCGATGATCCCCGAGGCGGCCTATGCGATGCTGGCGTGCGCGCGGATTGGCGCGGTTCATTCGATCGTGTTTGGCGGTTTCTCGCCCGATGCCCTTGCAGGGCGTATCGAGGACTGCAAATCAACCTTTGTCATAACGGCGGATCAAGGTCTGCGAGGTGGCAGGACGATACCGCTCAAAGCCAACACCGATGCAGCGCTGGCCAAGGCCAAGGGCGGCAAGAAAGCAAAGGTTCTGGTGGTGCGCCGAACCGGCGCTGCGGTTGACTGGAACCCCAAGCGGGACATCTGGTATCACGAAGCGATCCGCAAGGTGAAAGGCGATTGTCCGCCAGCCAAGATGAAGGCCGAGGACCCGCTTTTCATTCTTTACACGTCAGGCTCGACCGGCCAGCCGAAGGGTGTGCTGCACACGACCGGCGGCTATCTGGTCTATGCCTCGATGACCCATCAGTATGTGTTCGATTATCACGATGGCGATGTCTACTGGTGCACGGCCGATGTCGGTTGGGTCACCGGGCACAGCTATATCGTCTATGGGCCACTGGCGAACGGCGCGATAACGTTGATGTTCGAAGGGGTGCCGAATTATCCCGATGCCGGACGCTTCTGGGATGTCGTCGACAAACATCAGGTCAATATTTTCTACACCGCACCGACCGCCATCCGCGCGCTGATGGGGGCTGGCGATGATTTTGTCAAACAACATTCGCGTTCCTCGCTGAAGCTCCTGGGCTCGGTGGGTGAGCCGATCAACCCGGAGGCCTGGGAATGGTATTACAATGTCGTCGGCGACGGGAAATGCCCGATCGTCGATACCTGGTGGCAGACCGAGACCGGCGGCATCATGATTACGCCGTTGCCCGGTGCGACCAAACTCAAGCCGGGTTCTGCAACACGGCCGTTCTTTGGCGTTCAGCCGGCACTGGTCGATGCTGACGGCAATCAGCTGAAAGGCGCTGCCGATGGCAATCTGGTGATCCTGGATTCCTGGCCGGGGCAGATGCGTTCGGTTTATGGCGACCACAAGCGGTTCGTCGAGACCTATTTTGCGACCTACAAAGGCACCTATTTCACCGGTGACGGCTGCCGGCGCGACAAGGATGGGTTTTACTGGATCACCGGGCGGGTCGATGATGTGATCAACGTCTCCGGCCACCGGATGGGTACCGCGGAAGTTGAATCGGCACTGGTTGCTCATGAAAAGGTGTCTGAGTCAGCGGTGGTCGGCTATCCGCACAAAATCAAGGGGCAGGGTATCTATTGCTACGTAACCTTGATGTCGGGAGAAGAACCGACCGATGCGCTGAAGAAGGAGTTGCGTGACTGGGTGCGCAAGGAGATTGGGCCAATTGCATCTCCCGACCTTATCCAGTTCGCGCCGGGGCTGCCGAAGACCCGGTCGGGCAAGATCATGCGCCGCATCCTGCGCAAGATCGCCGAAGATGATTTCTCAAATCTTGGCGACACCTCAACACTGGCCGAACCGGCCGTTGTCGACGACCTGATCGAGAACCGCCAGAATAGATAGCCGGTCGTCTCGTTTCTGACTGGACACAAGAGCCGTCTTTGATCCGACAGACGGTTCCTTCCAGTGCGTCAATATCTTGTGAAAGCATTAACTGTATTCATCCAATTGGCTGCAGTGCCTTTACGGGTTCTTGTCAGTTGGCGAGTAGACTGAAAAGACTGGCCCCGGTCGTGCTTGACGGGCAAGACCGATTATTAACCTCTCGTTGAACGCACCCAGGGGCGGTGAACGGAGGTAGCTATGACTATTCGCAAAATGACCAAATCGCTGTTTGCGCTCGGGTTTGCGAGTGTAATGCTGGCTGGTGCGGCTTCAGCTCAACAGTTGATGTGTACCGAACGTACGGCCCTGCTCAAGGAGCTGAACGGCAAATATCACGAACAAAGGGCTGGCCTCGGCATTGCTGCGGGAAATCGCGGCGCGATGGAGTTTTATGTCTCCGAGAAGGGTACTTGGACCATTCTCATGACGTTAACCAACGGCAACACGTGTATCGTTGCGGCTGGGCATTCCTGGCAGCGGGTGCCGATTGCAGCACTCGGCCCAGAGGCTTGATTCAAATGTAGAAACCGGCGCGAAGGACTAGGCCTTCACGCCGGTGTTGTTTGTCACTAAGCGTTTAAGGCTTAGTAGTAGCGGCGCATGCAGCGACGGTACTTGCGCAGGAACCGGTAGCGGCCGGTCCAGTTGTACTTGCGCAACCAGCGGCGGCAAGGGTTGTAGTGGCCATAGCCACCA
>JABDJG010000382.1 GCA_013002595.1 Hyphomicrobiales bacterium
AGGTGGCGTAGGTCGAGAACTTGTAGCCGCGGCGGTACTCGAACTTGTCGACCGCCTTCATCAGGCCGATGTTGCCTTCCTGGATGAGATCGAGGAACTGCAGGCCGCGGTTGGTGTACTTCTTGGCGATCGAGATCACCAGGCGCAGGTTTGCCTCGACCATTTCCTTCTTGGCCTGGCGCGCTTCGCGTTCGCCCTTTTGCACCATGTGGACGATGCGGCGGAATTCGGGGATCTGCAGGCCGGTATCCGACGCAAGCCCGTGTATCTCGTTGCGCAGGTCCTTGATGGTGGCCTTTTCCTTGGCGATGAAGTCCTTCCAGCCGTGCTTGGCGAGGCGGCCGACGCGGCGGGTCCAGTTCGGATCCAGCTCGCCGCCGCGGTATTCTTCCAGAAAGACGGTGCGCGGCACCTTGTAGGTCTCGGCCAGGCGCATCAGGCGGCCTTCCAGCGAGATCAGCCGCTTGTTGATGTCATAGAGCTGTTCGACCAGCGCTTCGATACGGGCAGCATTGAGCGACAGACCTTTCACGTCCTCGATCAGCTCCTCGCGCAGCTTTTTGTAACGGCGCGTCTGGGACGGCGACAATTTGGTCTTTTCGGTGACTTCCTGGTCCTGCAGCTTGCGCAGCGACTTGTAGGTCTTGGCGATGCGGTCGAAGGTTTCCAGAACCTGCGGTTTCAGTTCAGCTTCCATCGCGGCGAGCGAGATGTTGGCTTCTTCCTCGTCGTCCTCGTCATCGTCTTCTTCTTCATTGGACTTGGGCTCGAGGTCTTCAGGCGACAGGACATCGCCGGATGCCGTTTTCGCGGCAGGCGCCGATGCCGGCTGCGCCACGGGCTGTTCCGGTTTGGCTTCGGCGGTCGCCTCGCCTTCGGTCCGCGCGGGCGCGGCGGCCGGCGTCTTGGCGTCCGGGCCGGCGTAGGTGGCTTCCAGGTCGATGATGTCGCGCAGCAGGATGCGCCCTTCGTTGAGCTCGTCGCGCCAGATGATGATGGCCTGGAAGCTCAGCGGGCTTTCGCACAGCCCATGGATCATCGCCTCGCGGCCGGCCTCGATACGCTTGGCGATGGCGATCTCGCCTTCGCGCGACAAAAGTTCGACCGAACCCATTTCGCGCAGGTACATGCGCACCGGGTCATCGGTGCGGTCAACCGGCTCGGAGGCGCGCTCGACCTTCATCGGCAGGCCGGACTGCACGCGCTCGGCGGTCTCGGTGGTATCGTCGGTTTCTTCTTCGCTCTCGACCACGTTGATGCCCATCTCGGTGAGCATCGCCATGGTGTCTTCGATCTGTTCGGAGGTCACTTCTTCGGACGGCAGCACTTCGTTCAGTTCGTCATGGGTGACGAAACCGCGCTGCTTGGCGGTCTTGATGAGTTTCTTGACCGCGGCATCGGACATGTCCAGAAGCGGGCTGTCGGGAGCATCACTGGCGCCCTCAGTTCCGGCATCGGCATTTTCCTTGGCGGCTGCCGCGGCTGCCGGGACTTTCTTTCCTGCATCAGCTGCTTGCGTTTGCGCTCTTGCCATTGCAATTCATTCCTTATCCGGTTGAAGCGTTGCATGCAGTGGGTGAGCCGACAGGAAGACCAGCGGCGAATCGCATCAAATGCCCCATTTGATGCATTAATGCCCAATGCTCGTTAACCGCTCCTTAAATAGAAGAATCGCCGGCTGACCGATCTGTCATCCCGCGCCCTTCGCTCTCAACTGTCCAGAGCCGAATTGCGCTCTGGATCGTGCTCTAACTCAAGGTTCCGGCAGAACGGCCCGAGGCCTCGCCGAAACCTTCAATGGCAGCTTCTTCACCACGGGTGGAACTGAGCTCTTCGCGAATTTGATTGAGATGTCGAAACGTCTCTTCGCTCGGATGTTCTGCCAGGGCCAGTTCTGCTGCCTTCAGTTCGCGTTCCAGCATCATCTTGCGATGCAATGCCATCATGTGTTCAAAGCCAGTGCGCACATCCTCCAGGGCGGCGCCGCGCTCCACATGCCAGGAATTCAATCGTTCAGCCTGTAATTCGAGCTTGTCGAGACTGGCTGCCATATTCCTCTGGATCAGGTGGTGACGCAGTTGGTCACTGTCAAGCCCTTCGTTGAGGGCGGCGATATCTATGATTTTCCGGCGCAAACTGTCAAGCTCACGTGTTGCAAATTCGATTGCGGCAAATTGTTCTGCATCGTGCTGTAAAAGGTCAGGGTGATTGATGACGGCGAGCACGATCAGCCGTTCGCGGCGTTCACCGCCGACAGCGCCATCTGCCCGCGCAGAAATCGCCCGTAGCTCCGGTGAGGCCGGCATTTTGACATCCCAGGGGCGGAAGTTGCCGAATTTGCCGCTGCGGCGGTTGTTATAGGCGCCAGGCTGGCGCCGGCCGCGGGCGAACCGGGTCCGGCCGCCGCCTTGATCCCACAGCGCCTTGATGCGCTGGCCGATCTCGGCTTCGTAATGGCCGCGCACCTTGGCATCCTCGATCTGGCGCACGGTCTGCTCCAGATCGACCTCGAAACGGGCCCTGGTTTCCGGCGTTTGCCGGTCGTTGTCGGCCAGGGCGCGGTTCCACAACACATCGACCAGGGACTGTGCACTGGCGATGACCGCGCGAACCGCCTCGGCGCCTTCATCGCGCAGCAGATCATCGGGGTCGCGGTCGTGCGGCAAAAGTGCAAAGCGCAGCGACTGGCCCGGCCGCAAATGCTGCAGAGCCATATCGAGTGCGCGGTAGGCTGCTTTGAGACCGGCTGCATCGCCATCGAAACACAGGACCGGTTCGGGCGCAATCCGCCACATGAGGGCAAGCTGGTCCGGCGTCAGGGCGGTGCCGAGCGGGGCGACCGCATGCGGCACGCCGGCGCGGGTCATGGCGATCACGTCCATATAGCCCTCAACGGCGATCACCGTGCCGTATTCATGGGCCGGCGCGCGCGCCTGATCGAGGTTGTAGAGGACACGGCCTTTGTGAAACAGCACGGTTTCGGGCGAATTGAGGTATTTGGCCGGCACATCGGCCGACATTGCCCGCCCGCCAAAGGCGATGACCCGGCCACGGCTGTCGCGTATGGGAAACATGATGCGGTCGCGGAAGCGGTCGTAAGGGACCGCGATATCATCACCGGTGACGACAAGGCCGGTTTCGGCGAGCTGTTCAGCGGTAATACCTTTATCGGTGAGGTATGACTTCAGATAGTGCCGGCCGGCCGGCGCAAAGCCGATGCGGAAGGTCTGCTGGACGCTCGCCGTGAGGCCGCGATCGGCGAGATAGCCACGCGCCGCGGCGCCATCGCTGGTCTGGAGCTTTTCCTCAAAGAATTTCGCCGCAAGTTCCATGACGTCATACAGCGTTGCGCGGCGCTCCTCGCGGGCAACGTCTTCGGGGCTCATCTCAGGCATCTGCAGGCCGGCGTCAGATGCCAGCTGTTCAACAGCCTCGGGAAACGACATGCCCTGTTTTTCGGTCAGGAAGCGGAAAATGTCGCCCGATGCCTTGCAGCCGAAGCAGTGATAGCGCCCTTTTCGGTCATCGGCGTGGAACGAGGGGGTCTTTTCATTATGGAACGGGCAGCAGGCCCAATAATCGCCGCGCCCGGCATTGGTCTTCTTGCGGTCCCACTGCACCGCCCGCCCGACAACGGACGAGACCGGCACACGGGCGCGGATTTCATCAAGAAACGACGGCGGAAAGCGCATAAGGGTGACCAGTGATCATGAACGGCCCGGATATTAGTGTGTAGTGACAGTTTCAGGCATGGGTTTGACGGGCCATATTTTGAGTGATTCTTGTGGAAAATCCGGTGCCGTAGGCTAACCGCCTTCAAACCGGATTTTCCGCAAAGAGCGCCAAAATATAGCCTGCCCGATAGGGTTTTGCATAAATCGTCCACTAACTGCGGCTTTGTCCCTGCAAAGGGGGCGACCCTGTGCGGCGGACCAAGCCTTGCTATTGAACGATTTATGCAAAATCAAACCCATGTCTGAAACTGTCACGACACCCTAGCCGATTGCCGCCAAACAGCGAGCCGAATCGCGCGACTGTGCCCAGTATACAGAAGACTGTGGAAAAGTGGGGCTGGGTTGGGGTGGGACAATCCATTGAATGCTCACTGCCAGATCGGGATCGCATGAGCAGGCGATGTGACGGGTTGCACATTGCAGGTTACGCGCTGCCAGTTAGTTTGCCCGATGAGCGGATAGATTGACTGTGCGAAGGGTAATGCATGTATCTGCTGGCTGGCGAAGATGGGCATGGTACGGTCTGTGCCGATGGATCGATCAAGTTCGCTGTCGATTACCATTTCGATGTCTGGTTGCGGGTGGGCGGATTCAAAACGACCCGCGGCTGGATTGCAGCCGGGCATACCGCCCTGCAAGGCCTTATCCCCGCAGCGCAGGTTTATCTGGAAGCCGAAGACGGCAGACGCTGGCGGATCGAGGTCACCGAAGTCAGCGGCAATCGCGCCGAGGTCCGGTTTACGGCGTGACAACCGATGTAGCCGGTTGCGTCATGCCGACAACCTGATCGAGGTCGCCCGCCTTCAGGGGTTTGCAGAGCGCGCCGACACTATTCAGACCGAGGCTTTGCGCCAAATCGCGTGCCGTGCCGAGCACCTCACGGCCCTCACCGCTTATGATGGCGATGTCACCGCTGAATGCGCAGTCCTTCAGTTGCCGCATGAACTGAACCCCGTCGAGTTCGGGCATGTTGAGGTCACACAGGATGCAATCGATCGCCGGCCGGTATTGCTGAATCAGCTCCAGAGCCTCGCGGCCGTTGCTGGCCTGGAGAATTTGGGGTGTGCCCAGGGCGCCGAAATAAGCAAAGGCGACTGTGCGCAGGATTGGATCGTCGTCGACAATCAGGACGTTTTCGAAGGGGCTCATGGTCATTTTGTCAGCGCGACCTGGCCGCGATGCTGCCGCGTTGACAACTGAGCAGCCGGATGAGGCCGCGGCGTAGGTTTTGGGCGCTTCGGCGCACGGTGTCACATGGGTTTTGTGGAGTTCGGTGTCCCGAACGTCGGGGATCCATCGGTGCCTCACATACAGTTGTTCGGTCGGGGCAACATGACCGGCGAACTGTCAGTCATTGACAGCGATGATTGCAATATAACGTGCCTGCAATGATCGGTTGTGGGTGCTCGAAATTCCTTAACGCGGCACGGCATTCGCTAGTGTCGGTAAATGCCATGTGCACGCGATCGTTACATTTAATGCGATCAGCGATAGATGAACATCGGGCTCGACCAGGCATTGTAGCCGTCCTCGGTGGTCACTCTGAGCCAGATCTGGTTGTCGCCTCGAGGCCTCAGCGGCACCTTGACCGTGGCGGTGATGCTCGACCGGTGCTGCGTTTCGGGCAGGCGGTAAATCCGGATCTTGCGGTCCAGCCCACCGGCGTCGAGCACATGATCGGCAAGGCCGATTTCGCTGAGATCGATGCTGGCGCTCACATGCCCAGTCTCGATGTTCAAGGTGCCATTTGCGCCGTCGTCGAGCCATGCATCGAAGCCGCCGAAATTGCCGGTCGTTATGGTGTCGAATGTCACTGCATTGCCGCCGTCGAGCTCAACCGGGTGCTCGTGGTTCCAGACATTGATCTTTGCGATGCGGGCAATCCGGGCGCCGGAAAATTCAGCCCGGCCGCGCCACGAGGTCTGGCGGCCGCGGCCGCGGTATTCGGCGCCCTGCCAGATCACCCGGATACGATTGCCGAGGTCAGCCTCGCCATGGCCACTGACCGTTTCGACAAGGTCGGCGCCATTGAGCACATCGATGCGCTCAATGGGTGTATGGGCGATCGCCTCGATCGTCAGCTCGACGGCGTCATCACCGGTCTGGGCAATGTCGCCCATCATGATCTCATCGACCTCAACCGGGTCGACATCGTGGTAGCGCGGGTCGCGGGTATAAAGCCGGGCCTTGCCGGCAAACCGGGCCCTGACATCGAGATGCATGCGGCAGCCGGTGGTGCCGTAGTGATGGCGGCGTCGTTGACATTCGAAAATCGCGTCGCGCGACAGTTCACTGGTGAGGAAACAGGTCAGCCCGCCGAAGGCTCCAAACTGCGAGGCGCCCGGGTAGCTGGCGCCGGGGCGGCCCTTGTGGCCGTCGCTGTTGCAGACCAGCCCGAGGCGGTATCCAAGCTCGAAGCTGTCAGTCATAATCCATTCAAAAGTGCCCCAGTCCGAGTGGACTTCAACGGCGGTGCGCAGCACCGGATCATGGGCAAAGCTTATATCGGCCGGCCGGCCGCCGACATGGGCATAGACAACGCAGTCTTCGCCTTTCAGCGCGGCGAACAGGTCTTTTGATGTGGCCGCATCGGTTTCGATATCCGAACGGTCGGTCAAGAGCGCGTGCGAAGAGCGCCTGATCTGGCGGTTTTCATGGCGAAAGAAGACATTGTGATCACCGCCAACCGGCGTGTTGCCGGACCATTCGTAACCGGGGAAAACGATGAAATGGCCATCGACCTCGAATTCCCTGGAAACAGCATTGATCTCGGCCCAGAAGTGGTTCTTGATCTGGAAATCATTGGCCTGATGGCTGGTCACGTCGAGAAAGGCGAGGTCGCGGGCAAACTCGAAATATTCACGGATCGGATTGATGCCGACGGTCTCACCGCTCTGGCCATGCAGATCGCCCCAGAATGCCGAGACAGGTCCGGTGCGGATCACCAGCGGATTGGATTTCGCTAGCTGATTGCCCGCCTCGTCGTAGACAAGGACCGCCGCTGTGCACTCGTTGCCGATGTGCAGGCCGGCAATCGTGAAGGCACGTTCGCCGGCCGGAAAGTCGATCGTGCCGGGCAGGCCGGCAATCGGCTGGCTCGCTTCAAGCCGCAATTTGCCGGTGTGTTCGCCGGTCGGATTGCCCCACAGATCCTCGGCCTTGAGCCCGAGCGAAAAGACCTCGCCGGGCTGGCGCAAGGTCGGCAGGATGGCTTTCCACAAGTGCGGTTTGCCCGCGACAATGGAGATACTGGGCGATGCCGGCAACGCCAGGAATTGGCCGGTGGCACAGGCATCGACCAGCACCTTGAACACAAAGGCGGATTCGCAAAAGGTCTGCAGGCGGTAGCCCGGCGAGCCGCCGGAGCGGTCACCATAAATGATGGTGATGGTGTCACCCTGGCTCATGTAACCGCCCTCGACACTTATGCGCAGGGACTTATTCCATGGCCGCTGGTGCCCGTATGGCTCCCAGTAGAGATGCAGGCGGGCACCGTTCGAGGCCGTGGCAGTGACGTAGTTGGCGGCGCCTGGATCATCGAACTGCAGCTTACCGCCATCAGGGGTAAAGTTGTGCACGACCTTGATCGCGCCGGTATCATCAAGGCCGTACTGGCCGACCGTGTAGACCAGCGAAAATGTCTGAAAGCTACGCGCTTCGAAACTGCCATCAGGTGAAAAACTGACCGTGCCATAGTCGGCCCCCGCCCGGCCCGGCTCGGCGCCTGGCCAGACGTCCCCCATCACGTCGTCCGGTATTCCGGTCATTGTGCTATCCCAATCGTCGTTGCGTCTGATGCAATTTTTCACTCCGTATCAATCTTCCCGCCGCGGGTCTTTTTGAGCGAGCCGCGTTTGGACTTGCTGTCGAGCCGGCGTTTTTTTGAAGCCCGCGTCGGCTTTGTGGCGATGCGTCTTGGGGCGAATTGGGCGGCCTGGCGAATGATCTGTTTGAGGCGTTCAAGCGCATCGCGGCGGTTGGCGAGCTGAGTGCGGTGACGCTCAGCGATGATGATGAGTTCGCCGTCCCTGGTAAGGCGGGTATCGCCGCTGGCCAGGATCTTTGTGCGGACGCGCTCCGGCAGCGATTTCGACAGGCGCACTTTGAACCTGAGCTGGACCGCGGTCGCCACCTTGTTGACGTTCTGGCCGCCGGCGCCGCTGGCGCGAATAAACTTTTCCTCAAGCTCTGCCTCCTCGAGCGAAATAGCATCGGTGATGCGAATGCGGGTCATGCCAGACGATCTTTCCGGTACCCGGTACTATCGGTTCGGCAGCGCCGGCTTGGCATCTGAACTGGCATGTCATCGTCCTTTGTCTGTTGCAGCCTAGAGTGGTTCACAATGAAAGCAAACCGCTTTAGGGCAGGTCTTTCGCTGCTTTGCTTAACGGCAGGTTTCCAGCGCTGGATGTTGCAGCGCTGCGGCCGCTGGAGATGCTGGAAACGTCTGAAATTAGCCGATCTGGGCGGCCATACCGGCCGGTTAATCCTGCCGTGTGCGGTACTGTCGGACACACAAAGGCCCCAGAGTCGCCCCAGCACCTAACGATCCTCAACTGAGGTCGATAAAATTTTAGCACCCGCACGCATCAAATCTTGATCCCTGTGACATAGAACCTGTTGCCCAGAGAGGCGCTCCTGCCATTGGCATTGGCGTGGGGATGAAAGGTTAGCGTGGGTCACAATGGGTCAGCCTGGCGACAGGAACAAAGGCAAAGGTCGCAGTGGAACTGCCACTGACCTGGCGTCTGGCGGTTCGAAGTCGGGTGGCGACCGGTTAAGGCCACGGTTCCGTTCGGTGCTGGTCAACCTTTTGGTGATCATCGTTCCCATCGTGGTGATGATCCTGGTGGATTTTGCCCTGATCGTTGAACGGTTTTCCTATCAGCGCCAGATCGATGAGCTGAGCAACCGGCAGCGCCAGACATCATATTCACAGGTGAACCTATTGACCGATCCGGTCGCGAACGGCGACCTGGAGAAGGTCAAACTGGTGCTGGCAGCGATCATTGCCGACCCGTTTTTCACCGGCGCAAAAGTCAAACGCGCAGATGGTACGACACTTGTCGCGATCGGCCAGGACGTCAGCAAGGGCGATCCTCAGCTGCGGTTCGTGCAGGATATCCTTGAAGCAACCGACGGGCCGCCAAGGAAGGTCGGCGAGCTCATTACGCTGGCAACGCCGAGATTGATTTTCAAGAGCCTGCGTCAGCAACGTGAACAGCTGTTTGCACTCGCCGTGATCATGCTGATAACGATTACCGGGGCGGTCTATATCGCTTACCGGCTGGTGGTCGGCCGGCCGCTGGATCAGCTGGTGCAGGCCATCCGCAACCGTGATCACCGTGACACCGGCGCGCCCCTTGTCACGCCATCCGTCGAGTGCAGCGGCCGCGATGAGATCGCCGAAATGATTGCCGATTTCAACGAAGCTGAAAAAGAACGCGCCGATTACCACTGGAAGCTGATTGAAGCCAAGCTGACGCTTGAAGAAAAGGTGCGCGAACGAACCGATGCACTGTCGCATGCTCTGGCGCAGGCGAAATCGGCCAATGAATCCAAGGCCGCATTCCTGGCCAACATGAGCCACGAGCTGCGCACACCGCTCAATGCCATTATCGGCTTTGCCGAAGTCATTCAGCATACCCATGCCGAGGACGAAGAGTTGGCGACGACGCATGAGCATTCTGTGATCATCGCCGACAGCGGCCGGCATCTGCTCGATCTGCTCAACACCGTGCTGGATTATTCCAAGACCCAGTCCGGCAAGATGAAGCTGGATGAAACCGAATTCGATAGTGTCGAGGTCGTCGAGAGCGCGGCACGGACCTTCTCGCAGGCCGTCAAGGACAAGAATATCGATATGACGACAATCGAGGCGTCCGGCAATCTGCCGATCATGTCCGGCGACCTGCGCAAAATCACCCAGATCCTGCTCAACCTGATGTCGAACGCTGTAAAGTTTACCGATGACGGCGGCAAGATCGCCGCACTGGTCTCGGGCGATGATAAAGGCCTGAGCATTGCCATCTCGGACAGCGGCAGCGGCTTGTCGCCGGAAGAACTGGATGTCGTGATGCGGCCGTTCGAGCAGGCAACCAATGCCGACAGGTCAATCGGCAGCGGCACGGGGCTTGGCCTGCCGCTGTCACGCGACCTGGCCGAAATGCACGGCGGCACTTTGAACATCGATAGCGTCAAGGGTGAGGGCACCACGGTGACACTATGGCTGCCGGCAAGCCGGTTCGTGCCTGACGGCACAGCCGGTCACGGCGAGAGCGCCGCTTAAGCTTACATTCCAATCGCGTTGCGCTTGATTGAAAAAAAGCACCAGCCTGCTCCCCGCTTCCATGACTGCCTTCCTCGGGCTTGACCCGAGGATCCAACCTTGAACGCGGGAACCGCTAAACAATTACGATGTGGGCATCTTCACAAATTGGGCAAGCGGCTCCTTCTGTCGCAATCTGCAGATTTGACCGGTCAGGAGAATGGGCCCTTGGGTCAAGCCCAAGGGAAGCAGTTAAGTGATTCAGAAGCTGCCCGCTGGCCAGGTTGGGCGGGGGAGCGGGCCGGCGCCGTCTTCATTATATAATGTGTCAATCCGGACAGGTCGGTGGATTGTCGAGATTGCCCATCTTGCAGATCAGCAGCCATTCGTCCGGGGTTACCGGTTGCACCGAAAGGCGCATTGAGGTGACCAGGGACATATTTGACAGCGCCGGCGTTGCCTTGACATCGGCCAGGGTGACCGGGCTGGGCATGTCACAGACCGCCTTGACGTCGACACAATCCCAGCGTTCGTCATCGGTCGTCGTATCGGGGTGCGACAGGGCGCAGACCTCGACGATGCCGACAACGTCCTTGCCGGCGTTGGAATGATAAAAGAAGCCGAGATCGCCGATCTTCATGGCGCGCATGTTGTTGCGGGCCTGGTAGTTGCGGATACCGTCCCACTCGGCGCCGGCATCGCCTTCGGCCTTTTGTTCGTCCCATGACCATTTGTCGGGTTCGGATTTGAACAGCCAGTATGCCATTGTTTTCCTCGTTGTCTGTTATTCCGAGCCGACCGGACGGGACAGCAGCCGGATAATTTCATCGTCCGCGCTCGAGCGGCCCGCGGCGATGGCAGTTACGGCCTCGGCGATCGGCATTTCAATACCATGCTTTTGGGCCAGCTCCACCACCTCTTGCGCGCTGTGCACACCTTCCGAAACGGTACGGCGGCCGGTCATGACATCGTCCAGCGACTTGCCTTCGCCGAGCGCGACACCGAGTGAGAAGTTGCGGGACTGGCGGCTTGAACAGGTCAAAATGAGATCACCAAGACCGGACAGGCCGGTGAGGGTCGACGGGCTGACGCCTTCAGCATTTGCCAGGCGCGACAGTTCGGCAAAGCCGCGGGTGATGAGGGCGGCCCGGGCGCTGTCACCGAGTTGCTTGCCTTCGCAGATGCCGCAGGCGATGGCGAGCACATTCTTGACCGTGCCACACAACTGTACGCCTCTCAGGTCGGTGCTGGGGTAAATGCGGAAGGTCGGCAGGGACAACGCGCCCGCAACCGTCTTGGCCGTCCCGATATGCTCAGCCGCGACGGTGACGGCGGTCGGCAGGGCACGGGTGACATCGGCGGCAAAGCTCGGGCCGGACAGGACCGCCGGCGTCAGACCGGGGGCGCAATCGGCAAGCACGTCGCTCAAGAACTTGCCGGACCGGCGCTCGATGCCCTTGGAGCTGATCACGGCCGGGATGGCGGTCTTGAGGACACCGGCAAAATCCGCCATCACGGTGCGCATGGCCTGCGCCGGAGTGGCGAGCAGCACCATGTCGGCGTGTGCAAGGTCCTGCGGGCGGGTTGTCGCGTTGAGACCCTCGGGCAGCGCAATGCCCGGCAAATAGGCCGCGTTGCAATGGTCCTGATTTATGGTACGGCAGACCTCTTCAGAGCGGGCCCACAGTGTAACCTGGCGGCCGGAGCGCGCTGCAACAGCGGCCAGCGCGGTGCCCCATGAGCCGGCGCCGATGACGCCAACCTTGTTTATTGCCGTGGTCAAGCTTTCACTCCTGCATAGGGCACCGCCTCGGCAGCCGGGTCGAGTGGCCAGCGGGCGCGGGCGGTGACATCGAGCGGGTCGGTCATGCCGCGCACAAAGCGCTCAGCACCGGCCCAGGCGATCATCGCGGCATTGTCCGAGCACAGACTGACCGGCGGTGCCGAGAGCTTCCAGCCATGGTCGGTGCACAGGTCCAAAAGGGTACCGCGCAGCGCCTTGTTGGCAGCGACGCCGCCGGCAATAACCAGGGTCGGACCGGCAAGCCCTTTATGGTCCGTAGAAAACTGTGCCATGGCGTTGCCGACCCGGTCGCGCAAGGTAGCGGCAACGGCCTTTTGAAAACCGGCACAGATGTCGGCAATGTCCTGCTGGCTGACGACATCGAGTTGCTGGGCGGCCTGGCGCACCGCCGTCTTCAGTCCGGAAAAGGAAAAGTTGCAGCCCGGTTTGCCGGCCAGCGGCCGCGGGAAATCATAGCGGGTGTCGTCGCCACTTGCGGCGGCCAGTTCAACGGCGGGACCGCCGGGATACCCAAGGCTGAGCAGTTTTGCCGTCTTGTCGAAGGCCTCGCCCAGGGCGTCATCGATGGTGGTGCCGTAACGGCGGTAGGCAGCGACATCGTCAACTGCCAGCAATTGACTATGGCCACCGGATACCAGCAACAAAAGGTAGGGCGGTCTCAGCCCTTCGGTGAGGCCGGGGGTCAGGGCATGACCTTCAAGATGATTGACCGCGATGAGAGGCTTGCCAAGCGCCAGGGCCAGACCCTTGGCGGTCATCAGGCCGACCATGACGCCGCCGAGCAGGCCCGGGCCGGCGGTTGCCGCGATCGCATCGATGGCGGTAAAATCGCAGTTTGCCTCGTTCATTGCCCGATCGATCAGGCCGTCGAGATGAACGATATGGGCGCGGGCGGCAATTTCGGGCACAACACCGCCATAGGGTGCGTGGTCGGTAATTTGCGACAGGACGCAACTGGAGACGATCTCGCCCGATCCGTCGGCATGGCGGCGCACGACGGCGGTCGCGGTCTCGTCGCACGAGGTTTCAATCCCGAGCACGGTGACGGTGCGGCTTTGTGGCGTCTGATCGGTCAAACGAAGGTCTTTCATCTGCAAGGCAACGGTCTATATTGCGGCGACCAGACATAAAGCCAGGTGCGCGTCCTTGCAAACTTCAAGAATCAGAATCGGAACACGCGGTTCACCGCTTGCCCTTAAACAGGCTGAGGAAACCCGTGACAAGCTGGTTGCGGCGCATAGCCTTGCCGCGGATGCCATCGAGATCGTCGTCATCACAACGACCGGCGACAGGGTGCGCGACCGGCCGCTTTCCGAGATCGGCGGCAAGGGGCTTTTCACCAAAGAGATCGAAGAGGCGCTGGTTGCCAATGAGATCGATCTGGCGGTGCATTCGATGAAGGACATGCCGGCCGAGTTTCCCGGCGGGCTGGACATTGTCTGCCTGATGGAGCGCGAGGATCCGCGCGATGCCTTCATGAGCCCGGTTGCAACTTCGCTGGCCGCGTTGCCGCAAGGCGCCGTCGTTGGCTCATCGTCGGTGCGCCGGGCGGCCCAGGCCAAGCGCCTAAGGCCCGATCTTGAAATCGTGCAATATCGCGGCAATGTCGATACCCGGCTGAAAAAACTCAAAGCCGGCGAGGTGAGCGCAACGTTTCTGGCCTGCGCCGGGCTGGTGCGGCTTGGCCTTGCTGCCGAGATCACCCAGGCCGTGCCGGTTGAAGACATGCTGCCGGCGGTGGCGCAGGGTGCGATCGGGATCGAGGTGCGGCTGGATGATGACCGCATCCGTGGCCTGCTGGCGCCGCTGCATCATACCCCCACTGCACATATCATTGCCGCCGAGCGCGGCTTTCTGTGTGCGCTGGATGGGTCATGCCGCACACCGCTTGCCGGCCATGCAACGCTCGACGGCGACACAGTTGCCTTTCATGGCGCGGCGCTGACGATGGACGGCAGCGCGATGTTCGAGGCGCGCCGCTCTGGCGCTGTGGGTGATGCCGAGGCGCTTGGCCGGGATGCTGCCGAAGAGGTAAAGGCAGCAGCCGGGTCAAGACTGTTTGCATGACCGCCGGGCCATTGATCGTCACCCGGCCGGCCGGTGATGCAGGTTCGCTGATGGCGGCGCTCGATGCCGCGGGCCTGGAGACGATAGCCGCGCCGTTGTTGTCGATCGAATACCGGCCGGATGCCAAGCTTCCCGACATGGCCTTCCAGGCGATCTTGATGACCAGCGCCAACAGTTGCCGTGCGCTTGCCCGGCTGGCCGGTGCGGCAAGGTTGCAGGGCACATTGACCATTGCGGTTGGTGAGGCCTCGGGCGAGGCGGCGCGCAATGGCGGGCAGACACAAGTGGTGACCGCCGGCGGTGATGTCGATGCGCTGATCGAAACGGCGACCCGGCACTGCGCGCCGGCGGACGGACCGCTGCTTTATGTCTCGGGCGCACAGACGACCGGCCGGTTGCGCGAACGGCTCACCGAACGCGGGTTTGAGGTGCACCGGGTTGTTGCCTACGAGGCGGTTGCGGCCGTGGAGCTGCCTGGCGCTGTCAAAACTGCCGTAAGGGGACAAAACGCCGCTGGCGTCATATTGTATTCTCCCCGCACGGCAATTATCTGGTGTAGTTTACTGAGCCAGCTGAAACCGGCAGATCAGGGGCTCAATCTGACGTATTATTGTTTATCAGTGAATGTTGCTGAGGTGATTCGCGATGCATTCGGTGCCAGCAGTGCTATTGTGATTGCTTCAGAGCCCACTGAACGCGCGATGATTGCGGCGATCACCAATGCGGCCCGAACATGACGGGGACTAGCGACCCGCCTGACGACCACACCTAGACGGAGGCCAGGACTTTTCCATGGCGAAAAGACCCAAACGAAGCAGCAAGCCACGCAAGGCGGTGCGCCCGCCGGTCATCGACCTCAAAGCCGAAGAGGCCAAGAGCGCCGATGCGGATAGCGCTGACAACGATGCATCTGAGGTCATAAAAGCCGGCGATGAGACAGTTGCTGAAGCAGAGACCGCTTCAGCGGATGACGCGAAACCGGATGACGCGCCGGAAAAAGCAGCGGAAACACCGGTGGATGGCGATGCGCCGGCTTCGAACAGCCGGGCAAAGATGATGGCCGGCGGCCTGGCCTTGCTGGTGCTGGCCGGTGTCGTGCTGGGCGGCTGGCTGTACCGAGACTACGGCGCGCGGTTGTTCGGCAGCCCTGAGACCGCTTCCCTGACGGCGCTTGAGGGCCGGCTGGCAGCGCTTGAAGCAGCAGCCAAGGCGAACGCCGGCAAGCTGGATGCATTGGGCGCAGGCGTTTCGGCTGTCGAGCAAGAGATTGCCGCGCTGGAGGCATCGGCCGGCAGCAGTGCGGGCGCCTCGTCAGACGAACTGGCAGCGGTGAAGACTTCGGTCGCCGAACTGCGGGCTGCGCTGTCGAGCGCGTCGGGCCAGGGGAATGACGCCGGGCAGGCTGCCAACAAGATCGAGATCGACAAACTGTCAGGCCAGCTGGCCGGTATCGGCGATCGCATCGGCAAGGCTGAAACGGCGGTTGCGGCGATCAAGCCGGTCGATATATCGGGCCTTGAAAGCAAGATTACCAAGCTTGAAACCGAACTTTCCGCGCTCAAGGCCCGGCAGAACCAGCTGGCAACGCAGACCCGTTCAGAGCTCGGCGAGGCCTTTGCCAAATTGGCAGGCGCGGTTGCCGGCAGTGGGCCGTTTGGCGCCGAGCTCGATGCTCTTGCCGCCGAAGCGCCGGCGGTGCGCGGTATTGAAGTCTTGCGCAGGCTGGCAACGACGGGCGTTACGTCGACCGGCGAACTGGCCGATGAACTGGACAGGATGGCAGCTTCAGCGGCGGCTGCCCGGGCTGCAGCGCGTGAGCAGGAAGCCTCCGAGGGCGGCCTGATGGACGCCTTGAAGACGCGGCTATCCTCTGTCGTCAAGATACGCAAGCTGGATGAAGCGGACTGGCCTGCAGTGCTTGCAGATGCTGCCAAGCTGATCAGGGACGGGCAGCTGGTCCAGGCCATGGACCTGCTTGGCGAACAGCCCGGCACAGCGCCTGAAGGCCTGGCCGGCTGGCGCAAGAAGGCCGCCGCGCGTGACGAACTGGATCGTGCAATGGCACTGGTGTCGCAAGCCGTTCTAAGCCGGCTGGCCGCGACCGGTCAAAGTGGTTGATAGGCAGGAGAATTAACAGATGATCAGGCTTGTCATCAGATTTGCGGTCATTGCCGTGTTTGCAGCGGCATTTGCCTGGGCGGCCGACCGGCCAGGCAGCCTGTCGGTGACCTGGCTTGGCTATCAGATCGACGACATTCCGATCTGGCTGGCGATCAGCGGGCTGGTGCTGGGCTTTTTTGTCCTGTGGTTTACCTGGTGGCTGATCCGTCTGGCGTTCGGCACGCCGGGCGCGATGGGCGATTTCTTTCGTCTGCGGCGCAGCAGGAAGGGCCTTGATGCGCTGTCCAAGGGCATGGTCGCCGTCGGCGCCGGTGATGTTGGCGGTGCGCAGCGCCAGGCGATTGCCGCCCGCAAGCTGATGGCCGACAGCCCGCTGGCGCAGCTTCTGGATGCCCAGGCCGCCCAGATGCGCGGCGACGAAGACAAGGTCAAATACGTCTATACCCAGATGCTCGATGACCCCGAGAGTGAGGTTGTTGCCTTGCGCGGGCTCTTTACGCTGGCCCGCAAGGCCGGTGATGAGGCAACGGCGCGGCGCCATGCCGAACGGGCTTTGCGGCTCAATCCGGCACTGGCCTGGGCTGCAGAGGCCATGATGGCCTATCAGTCGGTCGAGCAGGACTGGCCGGCAGCGCTGGCGCTGATCGAAGGTCAGCGCAGGGCCGGCGGGCTTGACCGGGATCGCGCCAACGCCATCAAGGCGGTCGTGCTGACGGCGCAGGCGCAAGCCGCTGAAGGCAGCGATGCCGATGCCGCGCTGGATCTGGCCATGAAGGCGCACAAGCTTGATCCCTCGCTTGTACCGGCAGCCGTCATCGCCGGCCGGGTGCATGCCGAGCAGGGCGCCATCCGCAAGGCCTCCAAAGTCCTCGAGGCGACCTGGAAGCTCTCACCGCATCCCGATATTGCCGAGGTCTACCGGCATGCCCGGATGGGCGATTCAACCAACGACCGGCTGGTGCGGATGCGCGATCTGCTGGCGGTCTACCATGGTTATGAAGAAGGTGCCGTTGCGCTGGCAACGGCGGCCGTTGAAGCGCGCGACTGGAAGACCGCCCGCAATGTGCTGCGGCCCTATTGCAACGACCGCCCGTCAGTGCGCGTGTGCACGCTGATGGGCGAGATTGAGCAGGGCGAGTTCGGCGACAGCGGCCGGGCCCGCGAGTGGCTTGCCCGCGCGGTCAGGGCGCCGAGGGATCCGGCCTGGACGGCCGACGGGTTTGTCTCTGCGGACTGGCTGCCGGTGTCACCGACCAGCGGGCGGCTCGGCGCCTTTGAATGGAAAGTGCCGGTGTCGGCACTGTCCTATGCCGGCGAGGACGACGTGATCATAGAGGAGCCCGAGGTCATCGTGGCTGACGACGTGATCGAGGTCGAAGCTGACGAGGCGCCGGTTGAAGAGGTCAGCGAACCGGAACCGCCCGTTGAAACTGAACCGGCCGTGGAGGCGGTCGAACCGGTCGAAGCGGTTGAGCCGGCCGAGGCAGTCGAGGCAGTCGAACCAGTCGAACCGGACGAACCGGAAGAGCCAGTCGAGGCCGCACCCGTTCAAACCGCCGAGCCGGTCGCCGAGAAAGCCGAGGTCACAAAAGCAGAGGCGGCGCTGCCTGACGAGCCGGTCGATGCCGAACCAACAGACT
>JABDJG010000389.1 GCA_013002595.1 Hyphomicrobiales bacterium
GATTACAAAAGACTATTGGCGTTTTTTGGCGAGCGCGCCCGGCTGATTAGGGCGATCTATTACACCGCGCTGATGGACGATGCCGAGTACTCGCCGATCCGGCCGCTGATCGACTGGCTCGACTACAACGGCTTCATGATCGTTACCAAGCCGGCCAAGGAATTCACCGATCCGGCAGGCCGGCGCAAGATCAAGGGCAATATGGATATAGAGCTGGCGGTCGACATGATGAAACTGGCTGACAGCCTTGATCATATCGTGCTGTTTTCCGGCGATGGCGATTTCCGCTCTCTGATCGAGGCGGTACAGCTTAAGGGCAAACGGGTTTCGGTCGTCTCGACCCTGAAGACGCGTCCGCCGATGGTGGCCGATGATCTCAGGCGGCAAGCCGATCAGTTCATCGATCTGGCCGACATGCGTGAGAAGTTCGGGCGGCCACAGAACGAGCGTCGCAGCCGACCGGAAGAATTCGAGGACGAGTTCGATGATGAAGAGTACATCGAGACGTGAGCAAGCCTGAGCCCGTGACGTTCCAGCCACCTGATGCCGATTGCCGGCTGTGCCCCAGGCTTGCAGAATTCAGAGACGAACAGCGTACGGCGCACCCGGACTGGTTCAATGCTCCGGTGCCGGCGTTCGGTGACCGCAACTGCCAGGTGCTCATCGCCGGTCTGGCGCCCGGTATGCGCGGCGCCAACCGGACCGGACGGCCGTTTACCGGTGATTATGCAGGGGATCTGCTCTATGCAACCCTCACCAAGTTCGGGCTCGCCGAGGGCCGTTACCAGGCACGGCCCGATGATGGACTGGAGCTGAAGAACTGCCTGATCCTCAATGCGGTCAGGTGTCTGCCGCCGCAGAACAAGCCGACGCCAGCTGAGATCAAACAGTGCAACATTTATTTTGCCGGCGAGATCGCCACCCTGCCCCGCCTCAAATGCATCCTGGCATTGGGGCGGATTGCCCATGAGGCGATTCTGACCGGTGAGGGACTGGTGCGGGCAAGATACCCGTTTGGCCACAATGCGCGCCATGATCTGCCGGGCGGGCTCGTGATGTTCAACAGCTATCACTGCTCACGTTACAACACCAACACCGGCCGGTTGACCGAGAAAATGTTCGAGCAGGTCTTTGAACAGATTGCGGCGTATCTGGACGGTTAATTCGCCTATCCACGCTCGCGCATCAGACGGGACTTCTCGCGTTGCCAGTCGCGTTTCTTTTCGCTCTGGCGCTTGTCGTGAACCTTTTTTCCTTTGGCCAGAGCAATCGCCAGTTTGGCGCGGCCACGGTCGTTGAAATAGAGTTTTAGCGGCACGATGGTCAGACCTTCGCGCTGGACACCGGCGGCCAATCGGTCGATCTCGCGGCGGTGCATGAGCAGCTTGCGCTTGCGGCGCGGCGCGTGGTTGAAGCGGCTGGCTTGCGAGTATTCAGGGATATTGCTGTTGATCAGCACCAGCTCATTATCTTCAATGGTGGCATAGGCTTCGGCAATATTGGCCTTGCCCTCGCGAAGCGCCTTTACCTCGGTGCCCTCCAGCTGAAGGCCCGCTTCAAACGTATCGAGAAATTCGTAATCGTACCGCGCCCGGCGGTTTTCGGCGACAACCTTGCCGCCACCGCCGCGCGATGGCTTGGCTCCGCCGCTTTTGGAAGACATGGCTGGCCTCAGTTAAGCAGTCCGGCATGCACCATTGCATCACGGACGACCACTTCAGTGGCAGCGCTGATCGGCACCATCGGCAAGCGCAATTCAGGTTCGCACAAATCCAGCAGGCTGGCGGCATATTTAACGGGGCCGGGGCTGGTTTCGGCGAACAACGCCGAATGCAGCGGCATCAACCGGTCCTGAAGCTTGAGCGCTTCGGCATAATCACCGCGCAGGCAGGCTTCCTGGAACTGGGCGCACATGCGCGGCGCCACGTTTGCCGTGACCGATATGCAGCCAACGCCGCCGTGAGCATTGAAGCCAAGTGCCGTGCCATCTTCACCCGACAGCTGGATGAAGCCGTCCCCGCTGGCTTGACGTTGCCTGCTGGGCCGGGTCAAATCGGCCGTTGCGTCCTTGACGCCCACGATATTGGTGCAGTCCTTTGCAAGCTGTGCCAAAGTTTCCACTGAAATGTCGGCAACCGAGCGGCCCGGCACATTATAAACGAACACGGGCAAGCTGGTGCAGTCAGCGACAGCCTTGAAATGTGCGTACATGCCGCCCTGGGTCGGCTTGTTGTAGTAAGGCACAACTACCAGGGCGGCATCGGCACCGGCCTGTTCGGCGTGCCGGGTAAAATCGATTGCTTCGTGCGTGCTGTTCGACCCGGTCCCGGCAATCACCGGAATGCGCCCGGCAACTGTTTCAACCGCGATTTCCACCACGCGTTTGTGCTCATCATGGTTCAATGTCGGAGATTCGCCCGTCGTGCCGACCGGCACCACGCCATGCGTGCCCTCTTTGATATGCCACTCGATGAGTTTGCGAAACGCCGCCTCGTCGACTTCGCCATTCTTCATCGGGGTAATGAGAGCTGGATTTGATCCTTTGAACTCCACGGATCCGTACTCCTCAACACTTTGGAAACCATAATGAACTAGCACACAATGCTGCGCGCGGACGCCACCATAGACGTATCGGTGTGATGCGGCAAGTCGGCGGAAGCGGTGCCGAAAGCGTGATGACCGAATTGGTTAAAACAGTGAACTCACGGTCACATGGCGGTCGTATTTCGACTATAGTTTCCGCCGATCGAGTCGCAGGCGACACGGATTACGAGATAATAACTTATGACATCAATCATGATCAGGACTGATGGCCGGTTGAGTTTTGCCTTGCCGGCCATGTTGATGGCGCTGCTGTTTGTGACCGCTTTTGTGAACGAGGCATCGGCCAAGGAGCGCGCTGTCTCTGCCGTCGAGCTGGCCGTCAAGAACAAATTCGACGCTGCGTTCGATGCGGCGCGCCGGTCCGGTGATACAGCGGCGATCAAAACCGTCGAATGGTTCTATCTCAGGCGCAATCCGCGAGATGCAGGCTACGACCGGCTGATGAGGTTCGTGAGGGCCAATCCGAACTGGCCTCAGGTCAGCAAGATCGAAGCGGCCGCCGAAGCGCAGCTGTTACTCAACGCAACGCCGGTCGATGTCATCGCCACTCACTTCCCCTACCGCACGCCGGTCTCGACCCGCGGTTGGCTCGCCCGGGCGCGCTATGCGCTCGCCAAAGGTGACAAGAAGACAGCGAAAGCGCGCTTGATGAAAGCCTGGCTTGATCCGGTTCTGGACAAGGAAGGCGAGGCCTATGCGGCCAGGGCCTTTAAATCACTGCTCACCAAGCGCGATCATGCGGCCCGCATGCAACGGCTGATCCTGGCGCAAAAAACCACATCCGCAGTGCGTGTTGCCAAGCGTATCTCGAATGCCCATGTGCATGCGGCCAAAGTGGCCCGAAATCTGATCAAGGTCAAAAAAGGTTCGCTGACCGCATACGGCAAGCTGTCCAAGTCATTCCGCAAGTCTATCGCAATGCGCTACGCGGTTGCGCGTTACTACCGCAAGAAGAACAAGCGGACTAAGGCGTTGTCGATGCTGCTGGCGCTGCCGAAGGACACATCGCGCCATCTCGATCACGAACAATGGTGGGTCGAAAAGCGGCTGATTGCCCGTTACCTGCTCGGCGCGAAGTACCGAAAACACTGGCCGAACGCCTACCGGCTGACCAGTTCGCACGGGTTCACCACCTCAGGCAAGCAGCACTCTGAAGGCGAATTCCTGTCCGGCTGGATAGCACTGCGCAAACTCAATCAGGCGCCGATCGCGCTCGGCCACTTCCAGAAGATGGCTAAGAGGGCTGAGAACCGCACCCAGAGTTCGCGGGCGTACTACTGGATGGCACGCACCTACCTTGAGCTTGGCAATGCGGCGGCGGCCGACCGGGCGTTCCGCAAGTCGGCTGCATCGCCCACGCTGTTTTACGGCCAGTTGTCGCGTGAAGCGCTTGGGCTTGGCCGCAAGCCGATCCCGGTTCGATCGGCCGCGATTACGCCTGCCGCCCGTAAAGCGGCGCGCAACAATGAACTGGTGCGCTCATTCCGACTGCTGGTAAAGGCTAAAGCCGATCGGTTCTGGCACAGCTGGTTGTGGCCAATGGCCGGCGAGTTCAAGACCACTTCCGAACTGAGCGCGGTTGCTGAAATCGTCAAGAAGGAAGCCGGCCTGACGGCATCTGTCCGGTTTGCCAAGCGGGCTGGAAGCCGCGGCGTCGACATTGATGACTGGGGCTATCCGGTCGGCGCGCTGCCGAAGTGGAGCAAGATCGGCAAGCCGGTTGAAACCGCGCTGGTCTACGGCCTGTCGCGCCAGGAAAGCGAATTTCACGCCCAGGCCAAGAGCCATGCCGGCGCCCGCGGCCTGATGCAAATCATGCCCAGCACCGGCAGGCTGATCGCGCGCCAGTACAAGCTGCGGTATTCGGTCAAGAAATTGACGGCCGATCCAAAATACAACGTCACTTTGGGCGCTGCCCATCTTGGTGATCTGATCGACAACTTCAACGGGTCGTACGTCCTCACCTTCATCGGCTACAACGCCGGCCCGCGGCGCGCCTTCGACTGGATGAAAGACAATGGCGATCCGCGCTTGAAACATGTCGATGTGGTCGATTGGATCGAGAGCATTCCGTTCACTGAAACCCGCAAGTACGTGCAAAAGGTCATGCAGAACATTCATGTCTACCGGTCGCGCCTGAGGGTAAAGAGGCATTACGGCATGACGGCTGACCTGAAACGCGGCGGCAAGACACGCATCCAGCCAACGACGGGCTCGGGTGCGCGCGCACTGACCTGTGGGGGCGGAGCCGGGTCTATCGACGACCTGGTGCAGGATTGTTGATCGCGGGTAACCCGATGACATCAAAGCAATCCTGGCGTGATGTGCATTACACCGCCGCCGATGGCACAAAACTTTACGCACGCGATTACGGCGCCGAACGCGCCGGGCGTTGCCCGGTTTTATGCCTGAGCGGGCTGACGCGCAATTCGCGCGAGTTCCATGGCATAGCCGAGCATCTGTCACGATCGCGCCGGGTCATTTGTCCAGACTACCGTGGCCGCGGCATGTCGCAGTTTGCCGGCGATCCAAACACCTATACCCCGTTTGTCGAGATGGCCGATGTTGTCGGTCTTGTCGACCAGCTTGGCATTGGCAAAACCATGATCGTCGGCACGTCGCGCGGCGGTCTCATCGCGATGCTCATGGCTGGCATGCACCGTAGCCGCCTGGCCGGTGTCGTCTTCAACGACATCGGGCCGGTGATCGAGGCAGATGGGCTGCTGCGCATATTGCCCTATGTCGGACTAACGGGCCAGTTTCCCGGATGGCCAGAGGCAATTGACGCCATCAAGGTGAGCAATGTCGGCTTCGATGGGATGAGTGAGGCTGAATGGGACTATTTCGCCCGGTTCAGCTTTACCGAACGGGGCGGACAGATCGTCAGCGATCATGACCCCAAGCTCGCGGTCACCATGCCGACCGAGGAACAGGTGACCTCCGGCAATGCACCTGATCTGTGGCCGGCGTTTCTGGCGCTCGGTGGCTTGCCAATTGGCGTCGTGCGCGGTGAGAACTCGGACTTTTTGAGCGAAGTTACGGTTGCCAGGATGAAGCACGGCGTTGCCGGGCTTGAGGCGGTAACGATTGCCAACCGCGGGCACACGCCATTCCTGACCGAGCCGGCGGCAATGGAACTGATCGAGCGTACCCTGAGCCGGATAGATGCGTCACGACTAGGCTGTGCTGACTAACCCAGGCATAGGTTTGGCGGGCTCGATCAACTTGGACAGCGCGCTGTTGCGATTGATCAGGAAGGTGCGCAACCGCTCCGGGTAACCTGCATCTATCGCGCCTGTAACAGAAGGCCGTCGCAAGAGTTCGGACCGCCAAATACCAACTTTGGGCGTGTGATCGAATACGCCAAAATCACGGATTGCGTCGAACACCTCGAAATATCTGAATATCGGCCCGAACACAGCATCAACCAGGCTAAATCGATCGCCCGCGAACCACGGCCCCGTTTCGAGATGCTGTTCTATCCGTTCGAACATGCTTCTCAGCTTCTGTATTTCTCCGTTGAGCTCGGATTCGGTTTTGGCGTTGTAGAAACGTCCGATCACATTGAGGATCGCTGAACCGAATTCCATCCATGAACGGTGCTGAGCCCGAAGTATCGGTTCATCTGGATGAAGCGGCGGTCCAACGGTGTCTTCGAGAAATTCAAGAATCACCGAAGATTCAAAAATGGTGTTCTGAACCTGCCCATCCTTCACGACCAGCAACGGCACCTTGCCGAGCGGCGACATTTCGTTGAACCAATCCGGCTTGGCGGACAGGTCGATCCAGCGCCTTTCAAAGGCAACGCCCTTTTCAGTCAGCGAAACAGCGGCACGCTGTACGTACGGGCAAAGATTGTGGCTGATCAATAACAAGTCGGTCATGGCATAGCTCCTTAATGCATTTGCATATATATAAATGCACTTGCATATAGAGTCAACCTTGATGCATTTGCATGCACCTGCTATGATCATACCATGAAAGCCAAACCGATGAATCCATCCGACACCGCCATCGAAACCTGGGCGCAATTGCTGCGCGTGTCCCGGCATCTGCTGTCTGCCGTGGAACAGGATCTGAAGGATGCAAAACAACCGCCGCTTGCCTGGTACGACGCATTGCTCGAACTCAAGCGGGCGGGGCCGGACGGGCTGAGGCCATTTCAACTGCAAAGCAAGATGCTGCTGGCGCAGTACAATCTATCGCGTCTCGTCGACCGTTTGGTCAGCGAAGGCCTCGTCAAACGTATCGAGAGCGCAACGGACGGGCGCGGTTTCGTCCTGCATCTGACATCCGAAGGCCGTAAGAAACAGGCCGCGATGTGGAAGGTTTATCAGCGTTCCATTGCAAATCATTTTGCGGGCAAATTGTCAGATAGGGAACTGTCGAAGCTGAGTTCTCTCCTCGGCCAACTTGGCACCTGAATCACAGCCTGGGATCGACCGGTTCGCTTTCCATCGCAAGAACACCCAGCGCGCATTCATGCACCTTTGACAGGGGTTGTTTGTCGACGAACCTGTGAAGCCCTTCCAGGCCAAGTTTGAACTCGCGGTCGGCAAGAGAAAACTTGCGGGCAAGGCCGCGTTTTCGCAAGCGGACCAGGTTCTCAGGGGCATCGTAGTCGGGGCCATAAATGATCCGCAGATAATCGCGGCCCCTCACCTTCATCGCCGGCTGAACGAGGCCTTTGTCATCATGGGCAATGAAGCTGTTGGGTTTCAGGACGATCCCCTCGCCGCCATTGCCGGTGTGCTCCAGCCACCAGTCGATCAACCTGGTCAGATCGGCCGGGCTGGTTGCATCGAGCTGTTGCCAGCCGGTGGCCCGCAGGACCGGGTCGGCAACGGCCAACCTGGTTAGGGTCTCCATATGCCATCGGTGCGGTTTATCGGAGAAAACGGCGCCTTCTGCAGCCAGCAGATGGAACGGTGCGATACGATAATCCTCAATACTGTCGGCGCTCCAGCAATACCCGTTGATTGTTTCTCCCATGCGGATGGCATTTTGCTGTTGCACTTGGGTGCGGGCCCTGAGGCCGTCCAGACCTTCGATCTCCCCTGCCCGGTCGATGGCATTGAGCAAGGCGCCGGCAGATGAACGGGCCGCGGCAACGGTTGGATAGTATTGTTTTTGCAGCAGGTCTTGCGCCTTGGCCGACCATGGCATCAGTTCGGCATCAAGCAGCACCCAGCTGGTCTGCAACTCTTCCCACAGCCCCGCCGACGTCATCGCCGCGGCCAGGCGCGCAATGACCGCGGTCTCCACCATTTCGTCCTTGAAGAACGGACGCCCGGTGCGGGTATAGATTACGCCTGCCTTATCATCTTCAACGCCAAAGCGTTGGCGCGCCGCATCGGCGTTCTGGCAGATAACCAGCAGGGCGCGTGAGCCCATGTGTTTTTCCTGCGCCACAAGGTCGGTGATGCCGCGCGAGACGTAATAATCGAGCGCCTGGTCCGGGTGTTCGAGAAATTCTCCTTTCGTAGCGGTCGGGCTCGGCGCCATGGTCGGCGGCAGGTAGATGAGCCAGCGCGGATCGACCGCAAACCGGCTTACGACTTCAAGCGCTGCCAGACTGTTTTCGCGTGGGATCAGGACAGTACTCTTGAACCGGGTCTCGATACGCCGCTTGCTGGCATAATCATCGAAATACAAAAGACGGTCATGATCCTGCTGGGCCGATCGTCCCGATCCGGCACCGAGCGGGCGGCCGGGCTCGGCATACTGGGCAAGCGCCGGTACCGAAACGGTTTCACGTTGCGGCCATCGCAGCGCTGTCAGCTTGCCGCCAAAAACGCAGCCGGTGTCGATACATAGCGTGTCGTTCAGCCAGTCGGCCTCCAGCACCGGCGTGTGTCCGTAAATCACGCTGGCCTTGCCGCGGTAGTTCATCGCCCAGTCGCTGCGCACCGGCAGGCCGAACTCGTCGATCTCGCCTGTTGTCTCGCCGAACATGGAAAATGACCGCACGGCGCCGGAGCCACGGCCGTGCATTTCTTCCTTGAGACCGGCATGGGCGATAACAAGATTGCCGTGATCGAGCCAGAAGTGCGAGCGCAGATCGAATATGAACTCGCTGATCTGCTTGCGGAACTTGTCAGACGTCTTTTCGAGTTCGGCAACCGTCAGATCAAGGCCATGGGTGAGCTGCACCGGGCGGCCCTTGAGCCACTTGTTGAGCTTGAAATCATGGTTGCCCAAGACACACCGCCCTGAACCTTCATCACACATCCCCATGACAATGCGCAGGCAATCGACATTGCGCGGACCGCGGTCGGTGATGTCGCCGACAAAAAAGGCAATACGGCCTTCGGGATGACGGGCCCGGATCAGTTCTTCGCCACTTCTTTCGAACGGATCGATCTGAAAGCCGAGTTCGCCGAGCAGCGCTACCAGCTCTTCAAAACAGCCATGAATGTCGCCGATGAAATCAAACGGGCCATGGTCCTGGCGGCGGTCGGTCCACAAGGGTTCACGGGTGATCTCAAGTGCATCCACTTCGGCGGGCGAGCGCATGATGTGGACCTGCCGGAACCCCTCCTTTTGCAAACTCCTGATGCCGCGCCTGAGCGCCTTTGAGTGATTGCGCGGCACGTGCGCGCCGAAATCACGGTTCGGCCGGTCCGCGTTGCGCTCGGCGCATATCTTGGGGTCGATGTCGAGGACGAGCGCGACCGGCAATGCATGGTAGGCACGGGCCAGTTTGACCAGATGGGCGCGGTCCTCGCGTTTGACCGACGTTGCATCGATGACCGTGAGATTGCGCCGGCGCAGGCGAATACCGGCTGTCAGATGCAGCAACTCGAATGCATCACTGGTGGCGCCAAGGTCGGTCTCATCATCGCTGACCAAGGCGCGGCAATGGTCCGACGATACAATCTCGGTTTCAAGAAAATGCTTGCGGGCAAAACTCGACTTGCCTGAACCGGTTGGGCCGATCAGCACGACGAGTGAGAAGTCGGGGATGGAGATACGGTTTGCCTCAGACATCGTCCACCTCACCTACGATACGGCGGAACAGCTCGTCCGCTACGCCGATAAGATCGCTCCGCTGCCTGGATTTGTCGGTCTCGCGCGCCCAGGCGGTTTCCTCAGCAATCAGCGCATCAATGGCTGGGATCCTCTTGCCGGCACCGATCTCCTTGGCCTTGCTCTTCGATTCCAGCAATCGGGCAATTTCACCGATGGTCGCATCCGGCAGGTCGAGCCCTGCAACCATCGCCTGCAAGTTCATCGGCGGCGATACATCCGGGCGCAGCCGGATCCATCTGATCGCAAGTGCCGGCCGCAAAATATAAAAGTATTTCTTGAAGTTGACCTCGTCATTGTCGCCGACATGCCTGGTCCATTGGCTCTCCGCGAGATGCAGGTAATGATGCAGGCAGGCGTTGCGGTGCGCCACGCGATGTGAAAATTCGGTGAGTTGCCCGCAGATGGCATCGTCCCAGATGTAACGGATCGGGCTGGACAGCCACTCCAGCATCACCGGGTTGGGCTTGAGCAGCAGCCCGAGCGCCTTGCGGATATCCCAGCCGTTGATGTCCAATACCTCGTCGATTGGAATTTCAATCACGTCGCGTCCGGGAAAGATACTGACATACCAGTCCGCCGGATGGGCGTAGACAAAGCGCACGTCGTAATCG
>JABDJG010000461.1 GCA_013002595.1 Hyphomicrobiales bacterium
CCAGAAAGATGCGGCCAGGCGAAGTGGACGGCACTGACTATCACTTCATCACGCAGGAGCGTTTTGACGAGATGCGTGACAACGCGGACCTGCTGGAATCGGCAACGGTTTTCGGCAACGGCTACGGTACGCCGCGCCAGCCGGTCGATGATTGTCTGGCGCAAGGCAAGGATGTGTTGTTCGACATCGACTGGCAGGGCACGCAGCAGATCGTCGACAAGTTGCCGAATGATCTGGTACGCGTTTTCATATTGCCGCCATCGGCAGAAGAGCTGCGAGAGCGTCTGATCCGCCGCGCTCAGGATCCGTTGTCTGTCGTTGCCGGGCGAATGGCTGAGGCCTCAAAGGAAATCTCGCACTACGCCGAATACGATTATGTTCTGATCAACGACGATCTCGAGCGGTGTTTTGAAGAGCTTCAGTCGATCCTGCGCGCCGAGCGGCTGAAGCGCCACCGCCGCGCCGGCCTGTCCGATTTCGTAAACGCCATGCAGGAAAAGCTCTAAATTTTCCCACAAAGGGTGCGCGCTACGGCGTTAGCACCACGCGGCCGATCACCTTGCCGGCACGCAGATCATCGAGCGCTGAATTGGCCTGATCCAATGACCGCAGCTCAACCGGTATGCCCGGCACCTTGCCCGAGCGCACCAGGTCAAGCAGCTCGTGAGCCTCGTTGAGCGAGCCGACAAAGTTGCCGATGATCGACAACTGGCGCAAAGCGAACATCGGCACCGGCAGCGAAAAATTACCCCCCAGCAACCCGGCAACGACAACCGCGCCGGCCTTGCCGACAATCGACTGGGCAAACTGCAGCGACCGGTCGGCGCCGACGAAATCGATTGCCGCCGATGCCGCGCCGCAGGTCTTGAACACTGCTTTTCGCGCATCGGCTTCAGCTGGATCAAAGACATGGGCAGCACCTGCATCAAGCGCTGCCTGCCGTTTCGAAGGATCGATATCGGCTGCAATGACCGGCACGCCGGCAATAGCGGTTGCCAATGCCAGGCCCATCATGCCGACACCACCGAGGCCAAGGATCATCAATGGTCCGTCGCCAGCGTAGGGCAGGGCCTTCTTCAGCGCGCTGAATGCTGTCAGGCCGGAACACATGAAGCTGCCGGCCAGCTCGGGCGCAATGCCGTTTATGCCGAGTAGGTAGCGCGGATGCGGCACCACGACATGGCTGGCATAGCCGCCATCAACGGTAATGCCGAGATGGTGGGTTGTGTTGCACAGATGCTCGTCGCCAACTTTGCATCGTTTGCACTCACCGCAGCCCATCCACGGATAGACCGCGTAATTCTCGCCCGGCGCGATGCCTGTCGCATCTGGCCCAACGGCCACAACTTCACCGGCGATCTCGTGACCAAGCGTGAACGGGAGATCACGCCCGGCGCGCACATCCAGCTGCTTGCCATTGCCAAGATCGAAGTAACCATCGATCAGATGCAGGTCTGAATGACACACACCGCAGTGGCTGACCTTGATCAATACCTGGCTACCTTGCGGCTTCGGGGTTTCCACCTCGCTGGCTTCCAGAGCCGCGCCATAATCCGTCATCGACTGGCGATACATGATGCTTCCTTGAGTGTGTCCGCTAACCGGCAAAATGGCATGGCGCTATACCCGGTTTCAATCGTCTATTTCGCTGGCCAGCCTGCAAAAGTCGTTGACCTCGAGTTGTTCCGCTCTCAGTTGCGGATCGATGCCAACCCTATCGAGCAAAAGCGCCGGGTCGCTGGTCACCGTCTTGAGGCTGGATCTCAGCATCTTGCGCCGTTGGCCGAAAGCTGCAGCAGTCACCCGTTGCAGCGCATCTGACCGGCACGGTTGATGCCCTCCAACGATGGGCGTGATCTGCACGACCGAGGATGTGACTTTTGGTGGCGGTGTAAACGCCCGCCGGTCGATATCGAACAATTTTACGGCACTGCTGCGCCATTGGCTGAGCACCGACAGGCGGCCGAATGTCTTGCTGCCAGGCTCGGCAACGATTCGTTCGGCGACTTCCTTTTGAAACATCAGCGTGAGTGAAGAATACCACGGTGGCCAGGTCTCGCCGCCGAGCCAGCCTGTCAGGAGCGGCGTTGCAATGTTATAGGGCAGGTTGGCGACGACCTTGGCCGGACCGTCGATGAGATTTTGCCAGTCGACCTCAAGCGCATCGCCCTCGATGATGTCCAGCCGGCCCGGATAACGGTTTGATATTTCTTCCAGCGCCGGCATGACCCGTTCATCACGTTCAATCGCGATGACCTTTTGGGCGCCTTCATGCAAGAGCGCCCGGGTCAGCCCGCCAGGTCCAGGGCCGACTTCAACGATTGTATGATCTTTCAGCGGCTCGGCCGCCCGGGCAATGCGTCCGGTCAGGTTGAGGTCGAGCAAAAAGTTCTGCCCAAGGCTCTTGCGGGCGGTCAGCTGGCATGCGGCGATCACCTCGCGCAACGGTGGCAGGCCATCGCTCACCCGGCCGCCTCGCGATGACGCGCCATCTCGCCGGCCAGCTTGATGGCGGCGATCAGGCTTGAGGGATTGGCCGTACCGGCGCCGGCCAGCGACAGGGCGGTGCCGTGGTCCGGTGAGGTGCGCACGAACGGCAGGCCCAACGTGGTGTTCACCCCGTCATGAAAGCCGATTGTCTTGACCGGTATCAGGGCCTGGTCGTGATACATGCAGATGATGACGTCATAGGCCGCCCGCGCCTCATCGTGAAACACGGTATCGGCCGGCAACGGACCATCGACCGGTATCCCTTCGCCGGCAAGTGCTGTGATCGCCGGGATGATGACATCGCGTTCTTCCAGTCCCATCGTTGCGTCTTCGCCCGCATGCGGGTTGAGGCCGGTCATGCCGATCCTTGGCTCTCTAATGCCGAACAAATTGACCAGGTCACGCGCCACGATCCGGGTCTGATTGACGATGACATCATGGGTCAGCGCAGCCGGCACATCTTTCAGCGCGATATGGATAGTGAGCGGTACGGTGCGTAAGTTGCCGCTGGCCAGCATCATCACCGGGTCAGCTGCAAACCCGTGCCCCCGCGCCAGATCTGCGAGATAATCCGTATGGCCCTGAAATGAGAACCCGGCGCCATACAGCGCGCTCTTGTGGATCGGATTGGTGACGATGCCTGACAGTTCTCCGGAAACCGTCAGATCGACGGCCCGCTTGATGGACGTCAGCACGGTCTCGGCATTGGCCGGGTCAGGCCGGCCACAATCAGCTTTGACTGACAGGGATTGGGTGAGGACCGGCAGGGCCCTGGCAAAAACTTTGGGTGCGTGCGCTGCGGTTTCGATCACCTCAACGGGGCAATCGGCACCGATCCGCTTTGCCCGCTCGACAATCAGATCAGGGTCTCCAATCAGGACAAACGCCTGACCGCTGCCAGCCAGCCTGTTCCAGGCCGCAATGGTGATATCAGGTGCAATGCCGGCCGGCTCGCCCATCGTCAGACCGAGTATCCGCCGGGTGCCGTCCATTCAAATCATCCAGATTATGCGAAGCGCTTCACAAGCCAGGTCACTGAGTAAGAACAGCGCCCTTGTCCTTGTATTCAATAAAGGCCCGGCGCCTGAGATCCTTCATTACCCGGCCGGTCATTCTTTCGTACTTCTCGTTCAGCAGCATGTTCTTTACTGCTTCGCGTGGCGGCTTTGGCGGTTTGAGGGTGGCCGTCCCGCAAAACGCAATCATCCGCACACCCGTCTTGACCCGCATCGGACCAATCAGTTTCTTGGTGCCGGCCTTTTTTAGCACCTTCTTCATTTCTGCCGGCAACTTGTCGGCCGGCGCCTGGATGGTCTTGCTGACCTTTACATTGAAGATGCCCTTGGAAGCCGATCGAAGAGTGTGGCAACCTTTGTACTTCTTGGCAATTTGAGAGGCCTCAACGGCTCTTGCTTGGAGCAATTGCGGGCCGTATGGATCGTTGGGGTTCACTTTTACAGGCAGGTCGACTTCACGGATTTTATAGACGTGCACCGGCTTGAGGCGAGGGTCGGACGTGAGCTTGTTGTAGCGCCGTTCAACCTCGGCGTCAGTCACATCGACCTTGGTCTTTTCCTGCTGCCCGATAACCCAGCGCAGATACAAGGTCGCTTCAACCTGGGCACGAAGCGTCGACATGCTGATGCCCTTGCGCTTCAGTGTTTTCTCAAAACCCGCAACCGTCGTATTTGAGCCTTTGGCCATCCGTTCAAGCGCCGAATTGACCCGTTTGTCATCAATCTTCACACCGCGCTTTTTGGCCTGCGCGCGCGCGATCACCTCGTTGATCAGCGTATCAAGTGTCTTTTTTCTGCGTTCCTTTGCCGATCCGCGCGATACGCCCAACGCGCTGTTGAGTTTCATCCGCTGGCTGACATCGCGGTGCGTGATCGGCTGATCGTTTACAACGACCAGGATACCCTGTTGGCCGGCATGCAGCACATTCCCATCGCCCGGCAACGCAAGCGTCACGCCCGCCGTCAAGACACCTGCATACACCAGTGCGCGCATCGTCCTACGGTGGCTGCCCTTGCCTGAAGTTTTTTGTTTCATGTCGTCCGTCCTTACCCGCGCTGACGGCCTAGGGCCTAGAAGCCTGAGCCAATGCGCGCCGAGCCCAAGGTCTTGAATTCAACAGACATCAAGAAGGCTCTTTCTCTCTCAACATCGCCGTCATTCGTAAAGTCTTCCTTATAAAACAGCTTGAAGTCAAAGCAGTCACAGGCCCAGCCTATGCCGATCCGCTGACGGATTGGATCGTTGAGTTCGAAATCATACCTGATGTCTCCGAACAAACTCCAGCCGCCAATCAGCTTCAAATCCGCAGATGCAAACAATTGGCGCTGTTTTAGCACCCTGCCATAGGCTGGTGCAGCTTCTAAGTCCGAATAATTCACGGCAGCAGTAAGGCGATCGATAAGTTCAAAACTTACGCCGGCTTCCTGGCCGCGGACGTTGAGTGTGTTTTCATCAAACCGCGCCTGATAGGTAAAGCGGAAGTTGTCGAACGGCTGAAAGGCGACCGCGGCCACCAGATCCGACCGATCGCTCTCCAGGCCCGATCCTGCGGTGAAACTGTTCTTGCCGGCCAAATGGAACGATTCTCCAAGGCTGACCCTCAGGAAGCCTCCTTCACTGAACAGCAGCGTATAAAGGATGCCGATGTTTGCCCGGGTACCGCCTTCGAACCGGTCGGTGCCGGTAAACCTATCATGCAAAAACAAACTGGTGTTGTCGAAATTGAGCGTTACGGCGTCTTCATTTCCGATCCGGTCTGTCTTCTTCTCATCGGTTGACGTCACAACCTGAACCACCGGCGTGAATATCTGCTGGGTGTGCTCGCCGCCGCGAATGAATGGCCAGCGCCCATCGACACCGGCAGTTGGCATTACCCGCCCGGTCAACTCGTTATCGCGAAACCCGCCCGGCGCGGTCACATCTGGAACATTGTTGGTGATTGCAAGCTCGTTGCGCAGCCGGGTAAACGGCGTGATTAACTGCCCAAGTGAATTCACGAACTCGCGCCGCCAGGTAAGGTCGTTAACCGCTCTCGTCTGGTCAGTGCCATTGTTCACAGTGGTGAACGGTGACGTCGCCAACTTGCGATGCACGCTGTAGATGCTGGTGTTGAAGCCCAACTCACCGCCAAGGACAGGTCGATCCAGCACATAGTTGTGCCGGATGTAGGGCGCCATGATGGGGAATGTTGAATCGATGTCACTCGTCAGCAGACCCTGGAAGTGATAGGCGCGGGCCGTGAAGTAGTTTCGGTCGCGAATGCCGGTAACATGGGTCAGGCTGGCCACGTCTGTGCGGTCGTCTATGCGATAGCGCCGCATCACGGTATCGTCGCTGACCGCCGTGGCATCCCAGCCCCACGTCCAGTTGTTGTTGATCTGGTAATCGCCGCGCGTGCGAACAAAGCCGCGCAGTCTGCGGTCGCCGGGCGCGATCAGTTCATTGGGGCTAAACTGATATATGCCCCCACCATCGATTTTGTATTGACCGGTCTGCGTTCGATGCCGCCATACCGCGCGGGCAAACGGACCCTGTTTGGACGTCAGCAGCGGTCGGAATGTGATGTCATAATTCGGCGCCAGCTCCCAAAAATACGGGATCTCTGCTCCAAATCCCAAACTGTTGGAAATGAAGAAGCTTGGCACCAGGAAACCGCTGTGGCGTTTGTTGGTCGGATCGGGATGCGACAGCCACGGTGTATAAAAGACCGGAACTCCAGCGAATTCCATCGTGGCATTGCGGTGGTAAATAACGCCTTCTTCCTCGTTGTGGGTTGCTTCATCGGACTTCAATTCCCACAGTGGGCCGCCATTCGGCGTTACGCAGTCTTTGCACCTTGTGTAGGCCAC
>JABDJG010000412.1 GCA_013002595.1 Hyphomicrobiales bacterium
CGCTTGAATGGCATTCAAGAGGTCGGCGGTTCGATTCCGCCTGGCTCCACCATTATCCGAACCGTTTTCGATATATCTTTCAGTGCCTTAGAGGGCCTCTTGAGGCGTTCGAGGCGCTCGGTCACACTTTGACAAGCAGTCTCCGATCACCTCTCGGTCACCCCCGCGGAAAGATCGTGTCGACTGCTGCTGCGGCCCCAAGGTCTGACAGCGGCTCTGACAACCCTGATCGGCGATCATTTCACTTATCTGTAAGCAAAGACCGAGCAAGGTGTCACCGAAGCCGCCGCTTGTTGACGCGATCTGCTATGTATGACGCGCATGAAACGACCCGAGCGGTGTTGTCACACTAACTTTGGTGACCGGCTGGCGGCAGCGCATTAATGTCGTTTGATGCAGAAGATTTCCTATGCTCGGTATCAATATCCACCTTCGATCATCCAACATGCCGTCTGGCTTTATTTCCGCTTTCCGCTCAGTTACCGCGATGTCGAAGACTTACTGGCCGAGCGTGGCATTGAGGTCTCTCATGAAACGGTCCGGCGCTGGGCCTTGAAGTTTGGCCAGGCCTATGCCCGAAAATTGAGGATGGCACGCCCTGGACCAGATGTTCGTTGGCAAGTCGATGAGATGTTCGTCTCCATAAATGGCAAACGCAAGTACCTGTGGCGTGCAGTTGATTGTGAAGGAGAGGTACTTGATGTCCTGGTTCAGTCGCGGCGTGAGCAAAACTTCGGGCCAACTTCACGCCTCTACCGTTCTGCAACGTGACAGCGCCAATCGGGCTGTATTTCAGCATTCGGTATCCCGGGTATTGATTGGCGTGTAATCAACATCCTATGTTCCTACACACTGATGGCCGGATCGATTGCCTTAGGTCTTAGGTCGACTGTGGCGCCTGGCTCGCGTTGTTTCGAAGCCGCGCGCCAGATTCGGTCGCCTGCATTATGGGCGACCAAGAGCCGGACAAGAAAAGCAAAAAATAATAGAACAATAATGTCGACGTCACGAGAGATCGAGAGATGTCAAACCACAGGGAGAACTAGCATGAAGCGAATGTTGAAAGCCGCAAGACTTGCTGTCGTGACGGCTGCTTTAACAAGTACAATGGCGTTCGGCCTGGTTGCCGGACAGGGCCAAGCTGCTGCTGAGGAAAAGTTCAAGGTTGGCGTGGTTACCTTCCTGTCCGGCGGCGCAGCTGAAAGTTTTGGCGTGCCGGCCTGGAACGGCGGAAAGATGTTGATCGAGATGATCAATCAGGGCGGGGTTCTCCCCGCACCTTATGACAAGAAGGGTTTTGGCGGACTCATTGTCGATGCAACTGTAGTCGATGAAGCCGGCGGCGCCACCAAACAGGTGCAGGAATTTCGCAATCTCGTCCAACGAGAGAATGTCGATACTGTGCTGGGCTATGTGAGTTCGGGAGATTGTCTGGCAGTGCCTCCGGTTGCTGACGAACTGAAAGCCTTCACTATCCTTTATGACTGTGGAACACCGCGGGTGTTTGAGGAAGCAAGCTACAAGTATGTATTTCGTACGGCTTCTCATGCGGCAATGGATAACATCTCGCTGGCGAAATACATGAAGACCCGCAACGTCAAAATGGACACCATTGCCGGCATCAATCAGGACTATGCCTGGGGTCAGGATTCATGGGCTGACTTCAAAGGCTCTGTCTCGGTGATCAATCCTGGCTCTGAAGCCAAGACGGCGCTGTTCCCGAAAATCTACGCGGGTCAGTATGGCACCGAGATTTCGGCGCTGATCCGTGAAAAGGCAGATATCGTGCACTCCAGCCTTTGGGGTGGCGACCTCCAGGCGTTTGTCTTGCAGGCCGGGCCACGCGGACTGTTCGATCGAAGCCAGGTCGCGTTTGCCGCGGGGGACCATGTCTTGCCGCAGCTTGGTCAAAAGATGCCGGACGGAGTCATCATTGGTGCGCGCGGTGTGAATGGATTGGCCGCTCGCCCGCGTGGTGACGAACTGACCACCATGCTTTGGAACGAATACGAGAAACGCTACGGAACATTCCCCGTGCAGGCACCGTTCCGTATGTGGCAGGGTATTCTTGGCCTCAAAACCGCCGTTGAAAAAGCAATGGCAGCGAATGGCGGCAAGAAGCCGACACAGGA
>JABDJG010000017.1 GCA_013002595.1 Hyphomicrobiales bacterium
ATATATGCCCGTGTATGGCGCGATGTATCGCGAAGACGCCAGCTAAAGGGATAAACACCGCCAGCAGTACGAATATTCGGCCGGCAACCTCGATATCGAAAAAGGACGCGAGGCTGGTGACCACCAAACGCATCGCCCAGTAGGGATAGAATCCGTCCTTTTCGGCATAGAACCGCTGGAGATCCTCAAAATGCTCCAGGTTTTGCAGGATGAAATAACGCGCAAGATGGTTCGGGTAATCTACAAAGGTAATTTCGTTTGAAAGGATAATCGGAAGAAAGGCAGCAACGAACATAGCCACAGCGCCTACGGCATATAGAACGGTGGAAGCGATTGCATTTTGGGTTTGTTGCAAGTGACTGCTCCCTTTCACGCTACAGGATCACTGCTAGTACAATGCAGGCTCCAGACGCAATAGCGTGGTAGTTTCCAGTGCCGGTTGTGTCGAATTCAAGCGATGGATTCAGGCGAACTGATAGAGAGCATGTTCAAAGGTCAATTCGAAACAGGTGCGGAACACCTGTTCAGAATCAAATTCGGCAAATCAGAAGTCGATCTTCGATTATGATTGGATCGTTTATTATCGATCGTGTTCCAGCTGAGGGGCATGGCAATGAACCGCTCTAACGTGTTCGCCAGGCCTGGGTTCTTGCCGTTATGCCACGGCTTAGCGCCAGATGGATCAGCCTGGCGATGGCGTTGGTATAAAAGATCATCATGCCCATCGCCGCCGCCGGCGCGATGTCACCCGCATCATCCATGTTGAGCACGGCTACCGAGGCCAGGGTCGTGTCCGGGCTGTACAGGAACACGACCGCCGACACCGTGGTCATTGCATTGACGAAGATGTAGATCGAAATATCGAGAATTGCCGGCAGGCAGACCGGCACGGTGATACGCGAAAACAGCTTCCAGACCGGTTGCTTGAGCGATGCCGAGACGGATTCAAACTCTCCATCCATCTGCTTTAGTGCCGTCAATGCCGTCAGATGGCCTACGGTGTAAAAGTGCGTCACCGTACAAATCACCAGAATGGCCAGCGTTGCGTAGATGAAGCCAAGTGGATTGTTCGGGTTGTTGAAGAAGAAAATGTAGGCAAGACCGAGCACCATGCCGGGGATCGCCATCGGCATCATCGCCAATAACTGGAAGATACCACGGCCGGTACCAAAGCCGTTCATCTTTTCAACCATATAGGCGCCAGTGAAGATCACCGCGGTGCCGATCACGGCCGTCCAGCATGCCAGTTGGATCGAATTCCAGTAGGATGCCCAGCCGCCGCCGTCCATGACGTCGAAATTATAATTGGTCAGTGAGAGCGAAAGATCGTAGGGCCAGAACTTGATCAGCGCCGCGAACTGGCACATACCCAGCAGTCCAAGGATAAACACCGCAACCAGCCCGCAATAGACCAGACAGACCCGGTCAAAGCGCCTGTTCGGCTTTGCCTCCAATGCCACCGAGCGGGCCGTCAGCAGCGCCACTTGCTTGCGCTGCACGATGCGGTCAACGGTGAAGGCAATGAGTGCCGGTATCAGCAGCACCACTGATACGACGGCCCCCATCTCGAAATTTTGCTGGCCGATGACCTGTTTGTAGATGTCCACGGCCAGCACGTTGTATTGACCGCCGATGACCTTGGGCAGGCCGAAATCCGTGATCACCAGGTTGAAGACGACGAATGCCGCCGAGATCAAGCCATAGCGGGCGCCGGGGATTGTCACGGTCCAGAAGGTCTTCCACGGGCTTGCCCTAAGTGATACCGCAGCCTCATAGAGCCGCGCATCAGCGATCGACAGCGCCGTTTGGATGATGATGTAGGCATGCGGCAGCGTGAAGAACACCGAACCGATGACGATACCGATCGGCCCGTAAATGGAATTACCCATCAACAGGCCTTTGATCACGCCCTGATTGCCGAAAAGATAGACCAGCGCAATGCCCGGCAAAAGCGACGGGACCAGGATCGGCACCATCACCACGAGCCGGAAAAAGCCTTTAAAGCGCATGGCCGAACGCGTCATCGCATAGGCAAGGCCAAATGCGATGCTGACCGTGATCATCGTGCTGATCGCAGCAATGAACAGGGAGTTGTAGATTGAATAGAACAGCGACGGCGTCGAGAAATACCGTAAATAGTTGCCAAACCCGGTCGACTTCGACGGCCTGAGGTTGACCCGTCTGAAATCGTTGCTGGAGTATTCGTGCCAGTCGGTATCGGCAATTCGCTCGGAGCCGAACAACATCACACCGTCAGGCGTGAGGCTGCGCACGCGATATTTGGTCTTGGCCCTGAAACTGAAATCGGAAAACAGCTTGGCGACAGGCAGCCGTGCATCCCCGCTTACCCTGAGATCTTCCGGTGAGAAGGCCCCGGCCTGTTCATTGAGTTCAGCGGCGGTCTTTTCCGCGCCCCAGCCATCGCCTTTGTCGACCTGAAAGGCAAATCCGCCGAGATCGAACAAATAGGTCGAAAACGACTTCGACATCATGACATAGAGCGGCAGGGCCAGTGTCACCACGAGATAAAGCCCGATCAGCGCCATAAACCCGCGCATTAGCCAGTCGTCGCGGCTCAGCTTCGGTTTGATCCGTTCCAGGCTGACAGATGCCTCAGCACTCGACATGGGTCCGGTGCCTCTCGTCTATCCGTTGCCGCGGTTGAACACGCGCAAACGTTCGGGTGGCATGGCAATCTTGACCTTCTTGCCTTCTACCAGTTCTAGGCGCCGCGCGGCATTGATTGAAAAGTTCGCCGTTAGTCCCGCGCCGCCGAGCTTGGCGTTCACCAGCCATGCCCGCCAGAACGATCCCAGGAACTCCAGTTCCTCGATTTGTGCCTGCAGGACATTTTGTTGAGATGTCTTGGCTCCGGTCTCGACCGGCACAATGTCTTCCGGTCGGATCGCAACGATGCCAGCTTCGCCTTTGGCCGGTCCGACCGACGTGCAGGCTAGCGAGATGTCGCCGACCTTGACCTTGTCTTCGCTCTGCAGCACGCCTTCGAACTGGTTCATCTCGCCGATAAAGTCGGCGACAAAAAGATTGACCGGATCGCGATAGATCTCTGTTGGCGTCCCGACCTGTTCAATGACACCGTGGTTCATGACGACGATCCGGTCAGCCATGGCCAGTGCTTCCTCCTGGTCGTGCGTCACCATGATCGTCGTAACGCCAAGTCGCTCCTGCAGCATCTTGACCTCGTGACGCAGATGCACCCGCACCTTTGCATCGAGCGCTGACAGCGGCTCATCAAGCAGCAGCAAGCCAGGCGAGGTCGCCAGCGCCCGGGCCAGAGCCACCCGCTGCTGCTGCCCGCCGGACAGCTGAGATGGATATTTCGGGCCCTGATCAGACAGGCCGACCAGTTCCAGAAGTTCGGTTACCCGCCTGGATATGTCCGGTTTTGCAGCGCCGGTATTCTCAAGCCCATAGGCGATATTGCGCTGCACCGTGAGGTTGGGAAACAGCGCGTAGGATTGAAAGACGATGCCGAAGTCGCGTTCGGACGGCGGCAGCGCCGAAATATCCTTGCCCGCCTGTTCAACCAGGCCGGCTGTCTGGATATCAAGGCCAGCAATTGCCCGAAGCAAGGTCGTCTTGCCGCAACCGGACGGGCCGAGAAAACACACGAACTCGCCCTCGAAAACATCGAGCGAAATATCTTTCAACGCGGTGAAGTTGCCAAACTTCTTGAGCAGATCGCGAATGCGCAAAAATGGTAGGCGATCTTCTTTCATCGTTGCTGCCGTTTCCCCATCCCGGCATGGTTGTGCCGAACATGCAGCGCATGATGCGCTGCATGTTGTCAGTGTAGACCGATGCGCCTGTCTTGTTTAGCCCTTCGGTTCCGACTTGGAATCGTAGCGCTTGGCCCATTCCTTCAGGATCGCTGCCCGGTTGTTGGCGGCAAACTCGAAGTCGTTATC
>JABDJG010000416.1 GCA_013002595.1 Hyphomicrobiales bacterium
CGTTCAGATACTGGACCTTGCAGGTCTGTATTATCTCTTTTCAGCATAGTTCACCCCTTTGGCATCCGCTAATCCGAACACACGACCTTATACTGGCGACTTATGTCGCCTTCGGGTCATATTCTAACGTGTTGAGCCCTACGGTGGGCCGTCCGTTACCTCGTCAACATCGGACACTCTCAGCGACATTGCCGGTCACGGTGCGAGTGGACCGGCACGGTCGAACAGGCCAACGCTCGAGGATCCCCACTCATCAACGCGAGGCCAGTATCGTCTCGACAATGTGCACGATCTCCTCAGATTTGCGCGGATCGAGCGCATCGGGATGGGGGTCCGCGAACTGGCCTTGATCATTGTCGAAGTACGTGCCGGACGCCGCCGCGAAGTCGTCCGCCAGGGCCGCGCGGATGAGGATATCCGCGCCGATGCGAATATCCCCGCCGGCAACGCCAAAGCCCTGCTTCACCATCTTGCTGCCAAGCATCGAGCCGGGATTGACCGCGATGATCGCCGGGCCGTCCTTGAGCGTCTGCGCCATCGTGCGCGACCACATGGTGATCGCCAGCTTGCTTTGCGCATAGGCTTCCATGTCCGCCAGACTGACCTGCCCGCTCAAGGCCTTGGGATCGACCGGGGCCTGCGCTGCAGAGGACAGGTTGATCACTCGGCCGCCGGTCCCGAGCAACGGCAACAGGCGCTGCGTCAGCAGGTATGGCGCAATCGTATTGACAACAAACCGTACATCAAGCCCGTCCGGTGTGATCGTTTCAGGCGCTTTGAAGACACCGGCATTGTTGATCAGGACATCAAGCCTGGTGTGTTTTTCAGCCACAGCATCTGCAAGCGCCTCGACGTCGGCCAGGCGCGAAAGATCCGCTACGTAGCTCTCAATGCGCCCGCCGCCCGGTAGCGCGGACAGCTGTTTTTCCGCATCCACCAGTTTTGCCGGGTTGCGCCCGTGCAGCAGAACCGTGTGACCCTCTGCAATTAGCAATCTGGACGTTTCCAACCCGATTCCATCGGTCGAGCCGGTAACCAGAATAGTCTTTTGCATACGTTTACCCCCGTCAGCTGCCAACTTGTCTTATCAACATCTATCGTAAGCGACATGTTCGCACGAGTTAAGGAAATCCATTAATCTGTGCCGGGGCGTAACACAGTTGGCGCACGGCCGGATCAACTCACGGGTCAAGGGATCAATGACGGGCAGTTTCCTCATTCAGGCAGCTGTGTTTCTTGCAGCCGCGGCAATCGCCGCACCGATTGCAAAGAAGCTCAACATCAGCTCGGTACTGGGCTATCTCACCGCAGGCGTCCTCATTGGGCCTTTCAGCCTGGGCTTCGTCTACGCGGTCTATCAGGTCGAGAGCATCTTGCATATCGCCGAATATGGCGTTGCGCTTCTGCTTTTCCTCATCGGGCTTGAACTCAAGCCCAGGCGGCTATGGTCCATGCGCGGATCAATCTTCGGCCTCGGCGGCAGTCAAGTCCTTGTGACAGCTGTGCTTCTCGCCCCGGCAGCGGCGCTCGGTCTACATCTGTCATGGCCGGTTGCAGTGTTCGTCGCCCTTGCATTGGCTCTGTCGTCCACGGCCTTCGTTCTTCAGGTTCTCGAAGAAAAGCGCGAACTGACCACACGGCATGGACGCGCGGCTTTTTCCATCCTGCTGTTCCAGGACCTTGCGGCAATACCGCTAATCGCCATGGTGCCGCTGCTCGCAGCAGGAGGCGGCAGTGAGAGACACTCGGCACTCACGGTGCTCTACGGGCTGGGCGCCATAATCATTGTCGTGGTCATGGGGCGTTACGTACTCTCGACGCTTTACCGGCTGGTCGCCTCCACCGGCGTCCGCGAGGCGATGACGGCAAGTGCGCTGCTTACCGTCGTGGCGGTCGCGTTATTGATGGAAGCTGCCGGCCTGTCAGCTGCGCTTGGCGCGTTCCTTGCCGGCGCCTTGCTGGCTGATTCACCCTATCGTCACCAGATCGAGGCCGACATCGCGCCTTTTGAGGGGCTGCTGCTCGGACTGTTCTTTACCGCCGTAGGCATGTCGCTCAATCTCTCGCTCTTGGCGGATGAGCCGCTCGCCATCCTGTCCGCGGTGGCCGTTTTGTTGTCGATCAAGGCAGCGGTTCTCTTTGGTCTCGGCCGCTGGCGCGGGCTCGACACCAAAAGTGCAAGGCGGTTGGCATTTGCCGTGCCGCAAGGAGGCGAATTCGCCTTCGTGCTGTTTGCCACGGCGTTCGGCGCGAACCTTATCGACAGACAGCTTGTCGAGTTCCTGACCGTCGTGGTGACCGTCTCGATGCTCGCAACACCGGTGCTGTTGCTGCTCGATGAGATGCTTGCCAAGTCATCGAAGGCCGAGACACGGCCTTACGACGAAATGCCCGAAGAGCAAGGCCATGTTATCATTGCCGGTTTCGGCCGTGTCGGACAGATCGTAGCCCGCATCCTGCGCGCCCGTGACATTCCTTTTACCGCGCTCGATTTATCATCGGAGCAGGTCGATTTTGTGGCCCGCTTCGGCAATGAAATCTACTACGGCGATGCCAGCCGGTTGGACATCCTGCATGCGGCCAACGCCGACAAGGCGCGCGCTTTCGTGCTGACCATCGATGAAGTAGAAGCTTCGCTCAAGACGGCCGAAATGGTGCGCAGTCATTATCCCGATTTGCCGATCTATGCGCGGGCGCGCAACCGCCAGCATGTGCACCGGTTAATGGATATCGGTGTCGACATCATTCGCCGGGAGACCTTCCTGTCCGCGCTGGACCTGTCCAGGCAAGTGCTACGCGGGCTCGGCCTGACCGACGCCGAAGCCGTGCGATCGACCGAGCTCTTCAGGAAATTAGATGAACGACGGCTATACGATGATTATGCCCACTTCACTGACATCGAGAAACTTCAGGCCAACGCCAAGCGCCAGTCGGAGGAACTTGAAGAATTGTTCGAGCAGGACGCCAGCGAACTGGACGCAAAGACGTCGGAGGACCAATAGAGCGCTTCATCAATTGTCCGGCAGCGAGATGAACTCATCGGTATCGCCGGGCGGCAAACTGAAGCGGCCGTTTTGCCAGTCGCCGTCGCGCCAAGCCTGCTTGGCCGCTTCGATCTTGTCCTGCGACGAGGCAACGAAGTTCCACCAGATGTAACGCGGGCCTTTCAGGGTCTCGCCGCCGAGCAGCATCAGTCGAGCGCCTTGCTCGCCCGCTTGCAGGGCCGCCCGCTCGCCCGGCCGGAACACCATCATCTGGCCGGCTTCGAATGTGTCACCGGATACAACGACCGTGCCATCAAGAACATATACGCCGCGGTCTTCGTGATCGTCGGGCAGCGGCAGCATGGCACCAGGATCGAGGTGAACGTCGGCATAGAACATGTCACTGAACACGCTCACCGGTGCGCGCTCACCATAAACGGACCCCAGGATCAGCCGCAATCTCTTGCCTTCAGCCTCGATCAAAGGCAGGTCCTCTTTGCCGAAATGCTCAAACCCCGGATCACCGTCTTCCTCAGATTCGGGCTGCGCGACCCAGGTTTGGATGCCGAACAGGCTGTGCGGATTGGCCCTGGTTTGTGCACTGGTGCGCTCTGAATGCGTGATGCCTTTTCCGGCAATCATCCAGTTGACCTCGCCCGGATAGATCATCTGTTCGGTGCCAAGCGAGTCACGATGCTGGAACTCGCCCTTGAACAGGTAGGTCACGGTTGCAATACCGATATGAGGATGCGGGCGAACATCTATGCCGCCTCCGCCGGTTACGAATTCGGCAGGCCCCATCTGATCGAAGAAAATGAACGGACCCACCATTTGGCGCTTGGCTGCAGGCAGGGCGCGGCGGACTTCAAATCCCCCAAGATCCCGCGCCCGCGGCACGATCAGGGTTTCGATAGAATTGATCTCATCGGCGCTTGGGCACTTCGGTTCGATACAGGGATTCCAACTCATGGCGCTATCCTTGGTCTGGCGGCTCTGACAAGCGTTTTGGGCTGCATCATGCGCCTTGATTACCACTACTTAGTACGAGACGCCGCGGATCACCATGTCCGCTCACTTGGCACCAGACTTCGGTATGGCGACGCATTATCTCTATGCTTGCGAAAGATTGGGTCCAAGGTCCGACCATCTTGTGCCCTGCAGCGGCACGCCGCTGCGTCCCCGACATCGCACACCCGGCGCAGCCCTATTCGCGCCGGTACTTCTTCGGCACGAAATACAGATAGTCCTTGTTCGCCTTGACCTTGTGACAGGCATGGCAGAACACCATTTCCTCGGCGCCGTCTCCCATGCTGTCACCGAACAGGCTGCCGTCCGGCATGATCATCACATAGCGCCAGTCGGCATTGTCGGGGCTGGCGCCGTCAGCGAGTTTTTCCATCACGAACAAGGCGCCAGGAAACACCTTGTCCTCGCTGGTTATCGTGAAACTGTCCTTGGCCAGCACCGACCCGGCCGGAAGCCTGGCGCCGGCGGCAAGCGACCCGTAGTCCCCGGCGCGCGCATTGGCGTAGTTGTTGACATAACGGTTGCCGTGCGTTGCCGACAAGTACGGCGCGGAATTGTAGAGCCGCCACTTGGTATAACCCTTGGCGGCGGGGTATTGCGAAAGCGCATAACCGCCGACCATTTGATCGCGCATCTTTTGGTAGATCGCCACACGCTCGGGGTCGCCAACACGCGCCGGATCTTCGATTTTCAGGTGCCCGCCGTCTTCATCGATTTCAGCTGCATTCACACCCGCAACGGCCAGAATCGCCAAAACCGTACTGCAAACTGCCTGTGACATACGCATGATTGATACCTCGCCTGCTCAACAGGCATCCATGGTGCAGTAAAGTAGATCATGGGGAGATAAACAATCCAGTGAACTCACGCTTAAGTGAAATCACCAACAGAAACATTAACCATCTACCGGAACAGGCAGACCCGGCGTTTTCGCCCGCTGGACTGGATGATTTGCTTGTTGTTGTCGAAGATCAGCTGCAGGCTCCAGATATCCTTGCACAGGCCGGTCCAGACATCGCGATAGCACACACCCAGCCGCCTCGTGGTTTTCAGTCCCTTGCACTCAAAGCCTGCCGACTTCGCCATTTCATTGGCCTCTGCAGCCTCTTTCCACAAAAACTTGCGGATCTGCTTATGGCGGATTTGGTCACCATTGCTGACATCGTGCGCATGAAAGACAAGCGCCAGCGGCGATGCAAACATCAACCGCACCTGCTGCCAGACCAGAACAGAACCAATTGGAATGAGAAACAGCAATCCAACAACGACGAGACCCAACACAGGCCTGCGCAGAGGTGGTTTTGGCTCGTTCATACCCGCCGTTCGACCATCATCTTCTTGATTTCGGCGATCGCCTTGGCCGGGTTGAGCCCCTTCGGGCAGGCCTTGGCGCAGTTCATGATGGTGTGGCACCGGTACAGCCGGAACGGGTCTTCCAGATTGTCGAGCCGGTCACCGGTTGCTTCATCGCGGCTGTCGATCAGCCAGCGGTATGCCTGCAACAGGACGGCCGGGCCGAGATAGCGGTCGCCATTCCACCAGTACGACGGACACGACGTCGAACAACAGGCGCACAGGATGCACTCGTAGAGTCCGTCAAGCTTCTCGCGGTCATCCTTGGACTGCGCCCATTCGCGCTGCGGTTCGGGCGACACGGTCTGCAGCCACGGTTCGATTGAACGATGCTGGGCATAGAACCGCGTGAGGTCGGGCACCAGATCCTTCACCACCGGCAAATGCGGCAGCGGATAGATCTTCACCGGCCCGTCAACCTCATCAATGCCCTTGGTGCAGGCCAGCGTGTTGGTGCCATCGATGTTCATCGCACACGACCCGCAGATCCCCTCGCGGCACGAGCGCCGGAAGGTCAGCGTCGGATCAATCTCGTTTTTGATCTTGATGATCGCATCCAGCACCATCGGTCCGCATTCATCCAGATCGATCGTATAACTGTCGACCGTGGGGTTCTGCCCGTCATCCGGGTTCCACCGGTAGACTTGAAACTCCTTCAGGCGGGCGCCGGTGGCCGCTGGCCAGCTCTTGCCCTCACCGACACGGCTGTTTTGCGGAAGCGATAATTCGACCATATTTCGTTACCTCAATTGGCGGTTGCCGTTGGCTTGTTGCCGCACTGAACGCTTCAGTACACCCGCGCCTTCGGCTTGATGTACTCGACCTCATTCGACATCGTCCAGGTGTGCACCGGGCGGTCGCCGAGCTTGATCTTGTGCTTGGCATCATCGGCCCAGGCCAGGGTGTGCACCATCCACTTTTTGTCATCACGGTCCGGGAAATCCTCACGCGCATGGGCGCCGCGGCTTTCCTGGCGGTTGACCGCACCATGGATGGTGACCGCAGCCTGGGCGATCAAGTTGTCGTATTCCAGCGTTTCGATGAGATCGGAGTTCCACACCAGCGACCGGTCGGTCACCGAGATATCATCGATGCTGCCCCAGATGCCATCGATCTTGACCACCCCTTCTTTAAGCACTTCACCAGTGCGGTAAACCGCGCAGTGATCCTGCATCGAGCGCTGCATCTGGCGGCGCATCTCCGCTGTCGGCGTTGCGCCCGACGCATGGCGGAAGTGGTCAAGCCGGGCAATTGCCGCCTCACCGGCGTTATGGGCCAGATCGGCGTGTTTGGCTCCGGCCTCAACCGTCTCGGCGCAGCGCAAGGCGGCCGCGCGCCCGAACACCACCAAATCGGTCAGCGAATTGGAGCCGAGCCGGTTGGCGCCATGCACCGAGGCGCAGGCCGCTTCGCCAGCCGCCATCAGGCCCGGTACGATTGCATCGGGATCGCCTTTCTTCGGGCTGATCACTTCGCCCATGTAGTTGGTCGGGATGCCACCCATATTGTAGTGGACGGTCGGCAGAACCGGGATCGGCTCGCGCGTTACATCGACCCCGGCAAAAATCCGCGCCGATTCCGAAATCCCGGGCAAACGCTCATTCAGCAGATCGGCGCCCAGGTGGTCGAGATGCAGATAGATATGGTCCTTTTCCTTGCCGACGCCGCGGCCATCGCGGATCTCCATGGTCATCGCGCGCGACACCACATCGCGCGACGCCAGATCCTTGGCCGATGGCGCATAGCGCTCCATGAACCGGTCGCCCTCGGAGTTGACCAGATAACCGCCCTCGCCGCGCACCCCTTCGGTGATCAGGCAGCCGGCGCCATAGATGCCGGTCGGATGGAACTGGACGAACTCCATGTCTTCCAGCGGAAGGCCGGCCCTGAGCACCATGGCATTGCCATCGCCGGTGCAGGTATGCGCTGAGGTGCACGAGAAATAAGCCCGCCCATAACCGCCGGTCGCCAGGATGGTCTTGTGCGCCCTAAAGCGGTGGATCGTTCCGTCTTCCAGGTTGATCGCCATCAGGCCGCGACAGGCGCCATCATCGTCCATGATCAGATCGAGCGCAAAATATTCAATGAAGAATTCTGCATCATGCTTGAGCGACTGGCCGTAAAGCGTGTGCAAAATGGCGTGCCCCGTCCGGTCGGCAGCAGCGCAGGTGCGCTGGGCGGCCGGCCCTTCACCAAACTGCGTGGTCATACCGCCAAAGGCGCGCTGATAGATCTCGCCGCTCTCGGTGCGCGAGAACGGCACGCCCCAGTGCTCCAGTTCATAGACCGCATCCGGCGCTTCGCGGGCGAGATACTCGATTGCATCCTGATCGCCGAGCCAGTCCGATCCCTTGACCGAATCGTACATATGCCAGCGCCAGTTGTCCTCACCCATATTGCCGAGCGAGGCCGCGATGCCGCCCTGGGCTGCAACCGTGTGGCTGCGCGTCGGGAACACCTTGCTGATGCAGGCCGTCTTCAACCCGGCTTGCGAGCACCCGACAACCGCGCGCAGGCCCGCACCGCCGGCCCCGACCACCACCGCATCGAACGTATGATCGACAATGTCATAGGATCTATCACCGATGGAAAAACGTCGGGCGGCACCAAATGTGTCGGCAGAACCGTTGGTCTTTTTGTTGGCCATTGCGTGTTACGCTCCAAAACCAAGTTTGAGGATGGCAAAGATGCCGGCAATCGCGATTGCCGCTGAAAAGAAGGTGTTGGCCACCACGCAGGCGATTTTCCAGCCTTCATGGTGGACATAGTCCTCAATCACCACCTGCATCCCCAGGCGCATATGCCAGGTTATCGACACGATAAAGGCAAGCTGTAGTATCACGATTACAGGATGGCCAAGGCGTGCCGCAACCGCCGCATGATCGGCACCGATCAAAGAAACCAGTACGATGATGAACCCGATCGTCAGCGGAATATTGGCAATCGCCGTAACACGCTGCATCCACCAGTGCTCGGTGCCGGATTTGGCTGATCCCAGACCGCGGACTTTTCCTAAAGGTGTGCGAAGGCTCATGGGGTCTACCTCACCGAATATCCGATAATCCACAAAAGAACAGTCAGCCCAGTCGAACCGATCAGATTGGCCCGGGCCATCCACTCTACCGTGTCCAGTTCGAACCCCCGGCCGGTGTCCCATATGAGATGCCTTACGCCGCCGATGGCGTGATGGATCAGGGCCCAGGTGTACCCGAACAGGATTATCCGCCCGAACCAGGAGCCCAGGAACCCGTTGACCAGGGAAAAATAATCTGAGCCCGAGGCCGCGGCGACCAGCCACCAGGCGACCAGCAAACTACCGAAGTACAGCGCAACGCCGGTGATCCGGTGCACGATCGACATCGCCGTCGTCAGCATCGGCTTGTAGACCTGTAGATGCGGCGACAATGGCCGTTGATCTTGTGAACTCGAGCTAGACATCAATTCTTCCCGTCAGTTTTTCCGAATTCATTTTAGGACGTGCAGCAGAGTGAAGTAAATCGCCTCTGCCTCACATATGCCCGCAATTCGATCAACGCGGCATCAAGACCCAATAGTCCAATTCCAGTAGCACGCCCGGTGCATTTCCATCGTGTGTCCGTCCCGGAAATTCACCGCATGGCTGATCAAGAGTTGCCGTTGTGACCACGCGAAGCGCACCGACATCGGATCGGCCATCGAGTTCGGTGGTTTGTTTGATCTCAGACCAGCAGTAGACCGTACCGCCGGCGAACAACGGCGCAACATGGCGCCCGCCGTTGATTGCGGCGACATGAAAGCCACTGCCCAGGCCATTGAAGCTCAGGGCACGCGCCAACGAGATCACATGACCGCCATAAATGATCCGCTTGCCGAACCGGCCGGCTGCCTCGGTGTGCTGATTGAAGTGCACCTTGGCGGTGTTCTGGTAAAGCCGGGCAGCGATCATGTGCTCGGCCTCTTCGACCGTCATGCCATCGACATGGTCAATGCGTTCACCGGCCTCATAGTCACCAAACCGATAGGCCGAACCGGCAAGATCATCGTCCCATGCCGACAGATCGATCGGCGGGCAGGCATTTCCCAGTTGCCCGCCGGCCACCGCATCCGGCAACTCCGGCACCACCGGATCAGGCGCCGGCGATGTCACGTCGCGTTTGCGCACCATGACCCAGCGCACATAGTCGAGCACCACCTGGCCGGTCTGGTTGCAGCCGGTAGAGCGCACATAGACAACCCCCGTGGAGCCGTTGGAGTTCTCCTTGACACCGATCACCTTGGAGGTCGCTGACAGCGTGTCACCGGGAAACACCGGCGCCATGAACCGGCAGTCGGCATAACCCAGGTTGGCAATCGCGTTGAGCGAGATGTCCGGCACCGTCTTGCCGAACACCAGGTGAAACACCAGCAGGTCATCGACCGGCGCCTGCGGGTAGCCAAGCGCCATGGCAAAGGCATCCGATGACTGAACCGCAAACCGCGTGCCGTAAAGGGCTGTATAAAGCGACACATCTCCCTCGGTTACCGTGCGCGGCGTCGCATGGCGGACCACCTGGCCGACCGAAAAATCCTCAAAATAGTTGCCTGTGTTGGTCTTGCTCATGCAGCTTCGGCCTCCCGGGCGGCAATCGCATCGGCGATCGCAACCGTGCGTGCCGCCATGACCTCATGCAATCGTTCAACCATCCGGCCGTCGATCGTGATCACGCCCTTGCTGGCATTTTCCGGTTTGGCAAAGGCGGCAATGACCTGGCGCGCCCAGTCGACCTCTTCCGGCGACGGCGAAAAAATCTCGTTGCACGGACCAACCTGTAGGGGATGGATCAGTGTCTTGCCGTCCATGCCCAGCGTGCGGCCCTGCAGACATTCGTCGCGCAAGCCCGCATCATCCTTGAAGTTGTTGTAGACCCCATCGATCACATCAAGGCCGTGCGCCCGCGCCGCAACGATCGTCATCGCCAGCCACGGCACGACGGCAAACCGCTCGCCAAGTGCCAGCGCGCGGGATTCCTTGAGCAGATCATTAGTGCCCATAATCAGGCAGCTGAAATTGATCGCCGGGTCATCACCAAGTGCGGCTATCTCGCGGGCATTGAGGATCGATGCCGGCGTTTCCATCATTGCCCACAGCTGCAATTCGTCTGGCGCGCCGGCAGCCGTGACCACCTTGGCCGCGCTGACCACATCGCCAGGCCGCCCGACCTTGGAAATCAGGATCGCATCGCAGCCCGATCTGGCTGCTGCCTGCATATCGCCAGCCCCCCAGGGCGTCTCCAGCGCATTGACCCTGATGACCACCTCGCGGGCGCCATAACCGCCATTCTTCACTGCCGCACAGACCATGTCGCGGGCGGTGTCCTTGGCATCGGGCGCAACCGAATCCTCCAGATCGAGGATCAGACTGTCCGCCGCGATGGTCTTGGCTTTTTCAAGCGCGCGTTCGTTGATGCCCGGCATATATAGAACGCTGCGCCGAGGCCGAATTTGCATTGCCTCATTCCCCTTTGACTACACGCACAGATCAATAGTCTATTGCATTGCACCATGCCAAGCCCGCAATCGCCGGTTTGTTCAAGTTTGTATGGCCCTTCACAGGCCAGCGTGGTTTCGGCACTATCCAATCGTGAAGCGGGCGCCAGCCAGCAATTTCCAGCACTGCGGTAGATAATGGACACCATTTGTATTTCATCACAGGTTGCCTACGGCCCGGTCGGCAATTCGGCCGCCGTCCCGGCCCTTGAACACGCCGGCTTCACGGTCATTCAGGTGCCGACCACGGTCTTGTCCAACCATCCCGGCCATTGTCCGCCCGCGGCAACCGATGTAACGGCTGAAACCCTTGAAAAGACACTGGAAATCCTCATCCAGCAAGGCTGGTTGGATCGTTGCGGAGCAGTCATGACCGGTTATTTCCGCGACCGGCACCAGATTGAGGTGGCGGCTCGGGCAATTGGTCAACTGAAACGCCGCAATCCCACCCTGATCTATCTGTGTGATCCGGTGATGGGTGACGACCACACAGACCTTTATGTCCCGCTACCTGTCGCTAATGCCATCCGCGACGAACTTCTGCCCCTGGCCGACATCATCACGCCGAACCGGTTCGAACTGCAGTGGCTGACCGGCACCGCCGTCGGCAGTCTTGAAGCTGCAGTGCCCGCCGCCAGGACCCTGCCGTGCCCGGTGATCCTGGCAACCTCCCTGCCTGCAGCCTTCCGGGTTCTCGACACGGCCGTCATAGAACCCGGCAAGGTGACATCCGTTGCCACCTCTGAGCGCGCCTCGGCACCGCACGGCGCCGGCGATATCCTGGCCGGCCTGCTTCTTGCTGCGGTTCTGCGGGGTAATCGACCGGCCGAAGTGCTCGGCCAGGTCATGGCCTCGCTTGAGCATATCCTCGATGCCAGCAGCGGCACCGCGGCGCTGGCTCTGCCAACGGCCCTGAACGGCATCGAAAAGCTCGCCGCCCTTCCTGTCGAGATCACCAATGACTGACGTGGTCGCCGGCGTCGACGGCTGCCCGGCCGGCTGGATGGTGGTGACCTGGACCGGCCGGCCCACTGACATCCCGCAAGCCCGCATCATCGAGGACTTTACCGGCGTTCTCCGATTGCCGGCTGGCGTCATCGCCGTCGACATGCCGATCGGATTTCCCGAGCGCGCCTGCACCGGTGGCCGCCCGGCCTGCGTTGCCGCCCGCGCCAGGCTCGGTGACCGTCAGTCCAGCGTCTTTTCGGTCCCGTCACGCGCTGCCGTCATGTGTACTGAATATCGCCAGGCTTGCCGCATCAACCAGCTCAATTCCGACCCGCCGAAAAAGGTCTCCAAACAGTGCTTCAACCTGTTCGACAAGATGCGCGAGATCGATGCACTGATCACGCCGGATCTCCAGGACCGGGTCTTCGAGGTGCACCCCGAACTGGCATTTTGGGCGATGAACGGCCAGCGCCCGCTGGCACTGCCCAAAAAGGTCAAGAGCCGCCCGGACCCGGCCGGCATGGCATTGCGCCGCGAATTGCTTACCGTAGCAGGGTTCCCGGTCGATGCGCTCTTACGCGATACCTGGAAAGCCCGCGAAGCGGCTGAAGATGATGTGCTCGATGCCTGCGCCACCGCCTGGTCAGCGAGACGGATACGCGACGGCGGGCATGTCAGATTGCCCCCCGACCCGCCATGCGACGGCCGCGGCCTGCGAATGGAAATAAATGCATGATCACCAGGCCGCTTTGCGATATAGCAGGCCGCATGATTGACATCTCCCGCAAAGACATCACCGCCGCGCATGATCGCATCGCCGGCCATATCCGCCGCACGCCGGTCGTCGAAATCAACTTCGACGGCATTGCCAAACCGGTTATGTTGAAACTTGAACTGTTGCAGCACTCCGGCTCTTTCAAGGCGCGCGGCGCCTTCGCCAACCTATTGACCAGCGAGCCGCCAAAGGCCGGCGTCACTGCAGCTTCGGGCGGCAATCATGGCGCCGCAGTTGCCTTTGCCGCAAATGCCCTGGGTGTGCCGGCCCATATCTTCGTGCCCGAGATCAGTTCGCCCGCCAAGATCGCCAAGATCAAGGCCTACGGCGCCGAGGTCACCGTCAAAGGCAGCCACTACGCCGAAGCCCTCAAGCTATGCGAGACCTTTGAGACCGAGACCGGCGCCCTGTCGATCCATGCCTATGATGCGCCAGCAACCCTCATGGGTCAGGGCACGCTTGCCAAGGAATATGAAGAACAGGCGCCCGGTATCGACACCGTTCTCATTGCCGTCGGCGGCGGTGGCCTGATCGGCGGCATAGCGGCCTGGTATGGCTCGACGGCCAACATCATCGCCGTTGAACCGCGCACCTGCCCGACCTTGCATGACTCTCTGGCTGCAAATGAACGGGTCACGATCACACCGTCCGGCATCGCTGCGGACTCGCTCGGCGCGGCAAGCGTCGGTGAGATCATGTTCGAGATCGCCAAACAGAATGTCGGCCGGGCCGTCCTTGTCGATGACAATGATATTCGTACCGCCCAGCGCTGGCTGTGGGACAAACTGCGCCTGGTCAGCGAACCGGGCGGCGCCACCGCACTGGCTGCCCTTCTGTCAGGCGCCTACAAGCCAGGCCCGGACGAAAGTATCGGCATCGTCGTGTGCGGCGCCAATACCGACCCGATCAGTTTCTCAAAAGCCATCCAACAATAGGAAACCCCGACCATGCCCGCTTATGTGATCGCCAGAATTAACGTCACCCACCCGGAGAAATACGAAGGCTACAAGGCCCTTTCCCCCGGCGCCATTGCAGCCTACGGCGGCAAGTTCCTCGCCCGTGGCGGTGAAGTTTCTGTCCTTGAGGGCGAACCGGAAGACCGCCGTGTGGTTATTGTCGAGTTCCCGTCTGTCGAACAGGCGAAGGTTTTCTATGATTCACCGGAATACACCGAAGCCCGCGCCGCCAGAGCAGGTGCAGCCGAAGGCCAGTTCCTGTTGGTTGAAGGTGTGTAGGCCAAACCTGCCACTTGGTCGTCATCCCGGCGAAAGCCGGGATGTCGGAACTTGGTAGAAGGCAGATTATCGTCAGCAGATCTCCAGCAGCAGTTTGCCTCTGGTCTCCCGGCCCTCGATGATTCTGTGTGCTTCAGCCGCCGCTGCCAGTGGCAGCACCCGGTCGATGGTCACGTCTAGCTTGCCGGCCCGGTAAAGATCGAACAGATCATCTGTCCGCGAGCGGATTTCATCGGCATCGCGCATATAATCGGCCAAATGCGGCCGGGTGAAGAACACCGACCCGGCCTCGGCCAGCGCCAGCGGGCTGACCGCCTCGACAAGGCCCGAACTGCCGCCATAATTGACCACCAGACCACGTTTCGCCAGGCACTTGATGCTGCGCTCGATCGTGTCGCGGCCAACAGAATCAAAAGCGACATTGACCCCGGACCCGCCTGTGATCGCCATCACCTCATCATGAAAGTCCACCTCGCGGTAAAGGATCGTACGATCAGCGCCGCGCGCCTTGGCAATGGCAGCCTTTTCCGGTGAGCCGACCGTTGCGATCACCTCAGCGCCGCGCGCCTTGGCAAGCTGGATCAGGATCTGCCCGACACCGCCGGCACCGGCATGCAGCAGGCAGGTATCGCCCTCATTCAACGGGTAGGCCGAATGCGACAGGTAGTGCGCTGTACAGCCTTGCAGCTGCAGCGCCGTCGCCACATCGAGCGGTACATCATCGGGCACCGGCACAAGCTTCCAGGCCGGCACAACTGTCTTTTCGGCATAGCTGCCACGGTGAATGCAATAGGCAACCCGATCACCAGGCTTAAGGCCGGTTACCCCCTCACCCAGCACATCAACCCTGCCGGCCCCTTCCATCCCCAAAACCATCGGCAGGGGTGTCTTGTAGGTGTCCGATTTCTTATAGGCGCCGGTGCGCATGTAGACGTCGATGAAGTTGATGCCGGCATAGTCCAGCTTTACCCGGGCTTCACCGGGCCCGGGCGCGCCTTCAGGCACATCCAGCGCCTCAAGCGCATCCGGCCCACCAAACGCATTGACCCCGATGGCGCGCATGCTACTGCGGCAGCGCGTCGGAAATGATCTGATTGAGCCCGTCCGGTTTGAGCAGCACAAGCCCGCCGCGGGTTGAATCAACCAGCCCCAACTTCTTCAGCGCAGACAACTCGCGCGTCACCACCTCACGCTGTGTGCCGATATGATCGGCCAGATCCTTTTGCAGCGGCGGCGGCGAAATGATCCGTTCACTGGGCGCCTGCGCGCGCGGTTTGGACAACCGCAACAGCAACGCACACAACCTCTGCCGGGTGGTCAGGAATGCATGTTCACCAAGCCGGTGATTGAGCTCACGCACGTGCCCGCACAACCGTTTCAGTACGCTGTTGCTGATCGCCGGTATTTCATTGAGCGCCTCGACAAACGCCGTCGCCGGCATCACGCACATTTCGCAGTGTTCCAGCGCCGTCACATTGGCCGACCGGCTCGAACCATCAATTGCGGCCATTTCGCCGAAATAGTGCCCCGGGCCCATTTCGGTCAGGATCACCTCCTTGCCGGTCGGCGTGCGTAGCAAGATCCGCACCTTGCCCGAGACCACAAACCGGATCTCCGAGGTCTCCTCACCATAGTCGATGATCAGCTCATTGGGGTCATGTTGCGACCAGCGGCAGTGCCGGGCCAGCCGTTCGGCCTGCCTTTCATCAAGATCGGAAAACAACTCAACATCGGTGATTTGGTGCATGTCTCATCTCTCTGCAGAGCCGGTTCAAAAGAAAATTCCTTATCAACCAGTTCATTTATAAGCACTTTTTCGCCATGTGACAGAATACACATCGCCATCCCGCCGCCTGTCATAGTTTCGCATCAACACGACGTATCGCAACAAGAATTTTCAAGGAGGTCGACAGACCAAAGACAACGCCACTGTCTCGAAAGGACTCTCGGAGCAGTGGCAACCGGAAGGCGCGGAGGATCCCCCCTCTCACGATGACCTCTCTGTTCTTCGCGCCTTCCACCCATATCCCGCAGTGCCGTGGCCCTCCCCCCTCCCACATCTGCATGCCACGGCACTAAACCTGAAGACGCGAAGCTCTCCCCCTGGCTTCGCGTCTTTGCTTTTTGACGATGGCCTCACGCGCCCGCATGGCCATTGACCAATTGCTTCAGGCATTTTTGTTATGTTATAACATTACAAAAATGGATACAGTCTAATGAAATACCCGCTGCCAAAATCGGTCATGGGACTTGTACTGAGTGCGTTGTTTGCGGCAACGGTTCAGGCTCAACCGAAAGTCGCCGCGTCCATCAAGCCCGTTCATGCCCTGGTATCTGCCGTTATGGGTGAAACCGGTGCACCGGGGCTCATCTTCCGCGGCAACACATCCCCCCATCACATGGCTCTAAGACCATCGCAGCAAAGAATGATCGAGGACGCCGGCATCATTTTTTACATTGGCCCTGGTCTGGAGGGTCCGCTGGAGAAACCGTTCAGTCGGCGCGCGGCATCCGGCGCCAGAATTGTTGCACTCATCGAAGCGCCTGGACTGCAGCTGCTGCCGATCCGCGAAAGCAGCATCTGGCCCCACATCGAACATGGCGATCATGACGATCACGCTGACCATGACGATCACGCTGACCATGACGATCACGCTGAAGATGGCGCCCATGACCAGCACATCTGGCTTGACCCACGAAACGCCAGGGCGATGACAATGCAAATCGCCGATGTTTTGGCAAAGGCCGACCCGGCCAATGCCGCCACCTACCGGTCTAATGCCAAACTTTTCAGCGGCGAGTTGAACAGGCTTGAGACCGGCATCACCACCCGTCTCGGCCCGGTACGCTCAAAACCCTTCATCGTTTTTCATGATGGCTATCAGTATTTCGAAAAGCGCTTTGCCCTCAATGCTGCCGGTGCGATCGCAGCCGACCCGGACAAGCGTCCTGGCGTCCGGCGCCTGCGCGACATCCGGCGGGTAATTGCCGAACGCGGTGCCGTTTGCGTCTTTGCCGAGCCGCAGTTCGAAGTCAGCTATGTAGCCACAGTGATCGAAGGCACCAGCGCCCGCGCCGCTCAGCTCGACCCGATCGGCGCAACAGCGCAATCCGGCAGCAACGCCTACATCACCATGATGACCGTGATGGCTGACAGCATTGCCAATTGCCTGGGCCCTGCCGACCAATAAAATTGGCCACTTCCTTCGCCTGCCATAGCTCTGATAAGAACAATCCCGACACCGGATAGGGAGGGGAACGCTCAGATGAAATTGCCGCCGATCGAGACCGAGCCAAAAAAAGCCAGCTACGACGTCGTCATCGTCGGCGGCGCCATGATCGGTTCTTCCGTTGCCTGGCATCTGTCGAACAATCCCGACTTCAACGGCAGCGTCCTGGTGGTCGAACGCGACCCGACTTATGAATGGTCCTCGACCACCCACACCAACAGCTGCACCCGCCAGCAATTCTCCAACGAGATCAACGTCAGGATTTCGCAGTATGGTGTCGAATGCATCAAGAACTTCCGCGACTATCTCGGCGGCGACCCGGACATCCCCGATATCCCGTTGCACAGTTACGGCTATATGTATCTGGCCGGAGATGAAAAACTGGCCAACATTCTGCGCGAGAACCAGAAACTCCAGGAAAGCCTGGGCGCCGGCACCCGCATCATGACTCCCGACGAGATCGCCGCCGAGTACCCGTTCTACAATCTCGATGGCATCATTTTGGGGTCCCACAACCCGCTCAATGAAGGCTATTTCGAGGGCTCATCGATGTTCGACTGGTGGCGCCGCAAGGCCCGCCAGAACGGCGTTGAATATCTCACCAACGAAGTCGTTGCGATGACAAGGAGCCCCAACAAGGTTGAAAGCGTTACGCTTAAATCCGGCGAAGTAATCGCCTGCGGCAAGGTCATCAATGCCTCGGGGCCGCGTGCTGTCCTGACCGCCCGCATGGCCGGCCTCGAGGTGCCGGTCGAACCACGCCGCCGCCACACCTTCATCTTCGATTGCCAGGAACCGCTTGGCCAGGACCTGCCGCTGACCATCGATCCGGCCGGCGCCCACATGCGCACCGACGGCGAATACTATCTGGCCGGCTGCCCGCCGCTGGAAGACCCGGCCGCCGACTATGATGATTTCGAGATCGATCATTCGCATTGGGAAGAGACCGTCTGGCCGATCCTGGCAAATCGGGTACCGGCCTTCGAGGCGGTCAAGCTGATCAACACATGGGTCGGCCATTACGCCTTCAACACCCTCGACCAGAACGCCATCATCGGCCCATCCAGCGAGGTTACCAACTTCATCTTCGTAAACGGCTTTTCAGGCCACGGCTTCCAGCAGTCTCCGGCCATGGGCCGCGGCGTATCCGAACTCGTCACCTACGAAGAATTCCGAACCCTCGATCTGTCCCCGCTCGGCTACGACCGCATAGAGCGCAATGAGCCTTTCCTGGAAAAGGCGGTTATCTGAACAGTTTCGAGGTCGAGTCCCCGGCATTTGCAACTTTGGTGGCAGGGGCCGGTGCGCCGATCAACCAACCAGCGCATATGTCCCGGTTGAAAACGCCGACAGCTTGCCATTCTCCGACCCGGTGATCTCGGTATTGCAGAACACCATCGTCCGTCCTTGCCGCATGATCTTTGCTGTAAGAAGAGCGTCTTCATTGGCAATCGGGCGCATGTAGTTGACGGTGAGGTCGACAGTGGTGAACGGCTTGAAGCCGCCGAGCGCCGAGCAGATCGCGATCACCATGGCGGTATCGGCACCGGTCAACAGCGCCTGGCCGCAGATCATGCCGCCGATCCGGCACAGCTTTTCATCGAACGGCATCCTGAGAATCGCGGATTGGGCTGACACCGTCTCAACCGACAGGTTGAGATCCTGAACCCACGGCGCAAAGACATCGCCAAGCAGCGCATCGGCATCGGCGCGGCTGAGGCCGGGTTCATCTTCTGTCATATAATGCTCCATTCAGTGTTGATTTTCCGGAAGTTCGACTGGACTGGGATTTCACATGTTACTTAGGGGCTGCACCCAAGAGCGCAAATCCATGATGTGACATAATGCACATCGCTCCGGCGTCGGACCACATACCCTCGCATAATCGTTATTGGCCCAAAGCCGGGACTCACTGCAGATAATCGAGACCCGGCAAATTAGCCGAAGGAGATTATTGTGAACAAGATAAGTTTGACCACCTGCGCATTTGCATTAGGCCTGTTGCTGCTGCCGACCGGCGAGGCGGCTGCCAAAGGTTGTGGCCACGCCTGGGCAAAACCGGGAACATACACCATAAGCGGCAACTTCCGCGGCAAGGTCGAGAAGGCAGGCGCCCGCCTGACGTCGGATTGCCGGGTTAGCGTCCGGGTGCCGGGCGTTTTTTCCAACACAAAAGTTAAAAAGGCCGGCAAATGCCTGCGGTTCGGCTTCAAGGTTGACGGCGTCAAGAAAGCCTTCACGGCAAAATGGTGCAACAAGATCGGCTACATCCCTTGGAACGGAAAAACCATCCGCACCCAGGTCAAATTGGTCAAACGCGCGCTACATGCCGGCGGTGGCGCCAAGGCAAAACAGAACTTTAACTAGCGCCTGCGGACAGGCCATCGATTCGGTTCAGCGATAGCGCGCCGGAAGGCGCATTTCGTAGACACTGAACTGGTACGGCATGTCCTCTTCAGCTCGAAATGCGGCTGGGCGGCGCTTGTGGCGTTTGCGGATGTCGTTGACCTCGCTGTCCAATCCCATTTGCTCAATCAGAATTCTAAGTTTGCCGGTTTGCAGCCCAAGCGCTTGCGCCGTTGGTTTACCGATCGAACCCCGCTTCTTTTCAACGGTCGCCAGAATCTTGTCGCGTGACACATCCCAGGGATCGAAGCTGAAATTTGCGCCCCAGCTGCGATTTTCATAGAGCGACATGATTTCGCGCGGACTGCTGACCAAAGTCGCTGTTTCGCTGTCGTAGGCAAAACCATGTGGCGTTTCGGCGACCACGGAAACCGTCGGCGCCAAGGCCTCATACAGATAAAACCGATAGCCCGCCTCCTGGTAGGGCCACAGCCCTGTCAGCCGGCCTCGCCAGCGCTCAAAGATCAAGTCGACAAACTCGACCCGGTAGTCGATGTCAATCCAGTCGTGATGATCAGCCCACCATTCAAGGGCCCACAAGTGGATATGATTGTAGGCTGAGTGGGAATTGGGATGGTCACCTTCGAACATGAGCTCGGCTGCACAGCAACTCTCAAGAAACTCCGCCAACTCGGGACATCGCGCTTGTGTGAAAGTGACCAGAGACATATGCAGCCCTTGCGAGAACAATTATTCACAACGTCAGTGTAATGTGACGTTTCCGGCTTGAATAGATCGCCGGCATGTCAACCCGCGCACCAGCCGAATGTCCTGTTGCGTGCCAATCTTGCATC